>NZ_JBDVAA010000188.1:0-37671 GCF_039943695.1 Cellulophaga sp.
GCATGTTAAAAAGTAATATTGATAAGGCTACAGGTTTTGAAAAAAGATTTGAAAATATAAATACGGTTGTTTTTAAAAACTCTACAAACGCATCAAAATCCGTAGCAAATGAAATTGCAAATTTAATTAGAGAAAAACAAAGAGAGAATAAAAGGTGTGTATTGGGTTTAGCTACAGGCTCTACGCCCAAAGGTTTATATGCAGAATTAGTGAGGCTACATAAAGAAGAGGGGCTAAGTTTTAACAACGTAGTTACATTTAATTTAGATGAGTATTACCCTATGGAGCCAGACTCTATACACAGCTACGTTAGGTTTATGAAAGAACTACTTTTAGACCAAGTAGATATTTTACCAGAAAATTATAATATTCCTGATGGTACTTTAACCAAAACAAACATCTCTAAATACTGTAGTGATTATGAATCTAAAATTGAAGCAGCTGGTGGTTTAGATCTACAAATTTTGGGTATAGGAGGTAATGGTCATATAGGGTTTAATGAGTCTGGGTCTTTGCAAAACTCTAAAACTAGATTAGTAGCATTAGATCATATTACTAGAGTTGCAGCAAGCAAAGATTTTGGAGGTTTAAGCAATACCCCAAGGACAGCAATAACATTAGGAGTTAAAAAAATAATGGAAGCCAAAAGAGTAATTCTAATGGCTTGGGGAGAGGGTAAGTCTAATATTATAGCTCAGTCTGTAGAAGGAGAAGTAACAAATAAAGTACCAGCGTCTTTTTTACAAGAACATAATAATGCTGTTTTTGTTTTAGATAAAGAAGCGGCTTCTAAACTAACAAGAGTAGATACTCCTTGGTTGGTAGAAAAAGTAGAGTGGACAGATAAACTTATACGTAAGGCAGTGTTAGGTTTAGCATTACGCTTAAATAAGCCAATTTTAATGCTTACAGATGCGGATTATATAGAAAATGGTATGAGCGATTTGTTAGCAGATGCTGGACCAGCTTACGACATCAATATAAAAATATTTAATAAGCTACAAAATACAATTACGGGTTGGCCAGGAGGTAAACCTAACGCAGATGACAGTAACAGGCCAGAACGTGCCACACCAGAAAAAAAACGAGTACTAATTTTTAGTCCACACCCAGATGATGATATTATTAGTATGGGTGGCACTTTTAAACGATTGGTAGAACAAGGTCATAAAGTACACGTAGCATATCAAACCTCTGGCAATATAGCAGTAGCAGATGATGAGGCTTTACGTTTTGCTAGTTTTGTATGCGATTATAATGAGAAATTTTCTATTGAAGACAAAAAGGCACAAGAGATTTTTGCTAAAGCTGCTAAGTTTTTAGCCAATAAAAAAGCTAGTGAAGTAGATATTAAAGAGGTACGTTACATAAAAGGTTTAATAAGAAAAGGAGAGGCAAGGGCTACGAGTCATTTTGTAGGCTTAAATGACGATCAAATTCATTTTATGAATCTTCCTTTTTATGAAACGGGAGCTATAGAAAAAAATCCTGTTGGTGAGGATGATGTACAATTAACAATGGATCTAATTGCGCAGATACAACCACATCAAATTTATGCAGCAGGAGATTTAGCAGATCCACACGGAACACATAAAGTATGTTTAGATGCTATTTTTGAAGCAGTAAAAAGATTAAAGTCAGAACCATATATGAGTAATTGTTGGGTTTGGTTATACAGAGGCGCTTGGCAAGAGTGGGGAATAGATGAAATAGAAATGGCTGTGCCAATGGGGCCAGATCAGGTATTAGAGAAAAGACGTGGTATTTTTAAACATCAATCTCAAAAAGATGGTGTAGTTTTTCAGGGAGCAGATAGCAGAGAGTTTTGGCAAAGAGCAGAAGATCGTAATAAGGAAACTGCAACTATTTATGATCAGTTGGGAATGGCTCGCTATGCAGCTATGGAAGCATTTGTTAGGTGGCGATTTTAATCAGAAATAACAATAATGAAAAAAGCGAAAGAAATATGTCTTTCGCTTTTTTTTATAGCTAATGGTTAGCTAGGTAAAACCAATAACGGAATTTTAGTATGATGGTCTGCTTGTTGTAAAACAGGTTCTTGTATTAATTCTTCTAAATAGCTACGGTTGTTATAAACCAAAGCCAAAGTATCTATTGCGTAATCTTTTATAAACTGACTTAGTATTTCTGATTTATTGGCGTAGAACGGTAGTAAGTGTAATTTTAGTTGTACAGATGCTAAACAGTTTTGAACAATTTTTAAATTTGATTTTTGAAAATCATCTAAAGTAGTATCAGTTTTTAAATGAAGAATGTGTACTGTTGAATTGTACATTTGTGCAATAAATAGTATTGCTTGTAAAGCTTCTGGACTTAAACTCCTTTTTAAATCTGTAGCTAAAACCAGTTGTTTTGGTTTTTTAAAATTATAATTGTTTGGTATAGCTAATACAGGACAATCTTTAATAGCATTTACAATTCTCATTGTATTTGCACCTACAAATACACGCTTAAAATTAGTTATGCCTTTTGTACCAGATATTACAAAATCTATATGTTCTTTTTTTATAATGTCTATAACTTCATGAGTTAGCAAATCAAAAGAAGAAATAGTACTGTAATTATGTAGCGGATTTTTGTGTTTTAGGTTTATATGTTCTATTGTTTTTTTTAAACCATTTTTAGATGCCGTTTCTGTATCCTTCTCTAAAACTAATGTCTTAGAGTTTTTTGCCATAAATCTGCTATGTGGTATGGCTGGCACGTAAGTATTTAATATATGAAAAGTGCAGCTTTCATTTTTAAAAAGCTCAAGAGCATAAGAAATTGCATTAGTTGCATTTTCTGAAAAATCTGTGGGTAAAAGTATATTTTTCATCAAACTATATTAAAATATCTGATGTAAAAATAGAAGTAGTTGTAACCGTAAACTATGACATTTATCAGTTTTAAAATAAGTGTGTAATAAAATATTATAAACCGCTTACAACGTTTTGTAGTTTGTCAAGGTTTGTAATGCGTATTTTTTTGCCAGAAGTTTCAATCATACCTTTCTTTTTAAATTCTGATATAATTCTAATAGTAGATTCTGTTGCAGTACCAACAACATTACTCATATCTTCTCTACTTAAACTTAGTAGTAAAAACCCATTTTCGTCTTCACCAAACTCGGTTTTTAAGTAAATAAAAGCTTCAGCAATACGTTGTTTTACTGTTTTCTGAGACATATTTACGATAACATCATCGGCCTCTCTTAAATCATTAGCCATATGACGTAGTACTTCAACAGCAAAATTAGGATTGGTATTTAATGTGTGTAAAATACTTTCTTTAGGAATAAAACAAAGGTCCATATCCTTAATGGCTACTGCGCTTAAATTTGCAGATTCTTCAGCAATAACAGAGCGTTGTCCCAATATTTCTCCTTTAGTGGCAAGTTTAATTATTTGGTCTTTACCGTTAGAGCTTAATTTAGATAGTTTAGAGACACCATCTCTAACACAAAAAACACCATCTAGTCTATCTCCTTCTTCAAAAATTGCATCACCTTTTTTAAAGGTTTTAGAAACTTTAGAGTCAGATACCTTTTTTAATTCATCCTTGCTCATAGCTCGTAATGAATTAAACTGACGAATAATACAATTTTCACACCTACCCATAATAATGTTTTTACCTAACAGAACAAATTTACGGTATCTACAATAAGCAAAACCTGACATTTGTCATATTTTAAAATACAGCTTTAATAGACCTTTGTTTTAAGCTTAATAAGTTGCAAATATGACTAAAGAAAAATGTTTTCATTGCGGAGATGACTGTGACACCTTACCCATTGTTTTTAAAGATAAGAATTTTTGTTGTAATGGATGTAAAACAGTCTTTGAGATTTTTGAATCTAACGATTTGTCATATTACTATGACCTGCAATCTGCAGCAGGTGCAACACCAAATGAGGTAGAGGGGAAATATAATTTTTTAGATACTCCAGAGATTTTAGAGAAGCTTATAGAGTTTAATGAAAAAACACACCAAATAGTAAATCTTTACATACCCCATATACATTGTAGCTCTTGTATTTGGGTGTTAGAAAACTTGAATAAATTACAAAAAGCAGTAAGTAGTTCTCAAGTAGATTTTCCTAAAAAAATGGTACGTATTGCATATAATCCAGATGAGTTAAGCTTAAAGCAATTGGTTATGTTATTGGCAAAAATAGGTTACGAGCCTTATATTTCTTTAGATGATTATGACAAAGGTAAAAAAAACGTAGACCGTAGTCTTACTTATAAATTAGGGGTTGCGGGCTTTGCTTTTGGTAATGTTATGTTTTTGTCTTTTCCAGAATATTTTGAGGTACAAGAGTTTTGGTTAGACCAATATAAAAATGTGTTTAGGTGGTTAATGTTTGCTTTTTCATTACCTGTTGTTTTTTATTCTGCACAAGACTATTTAATATCAGCATATAAAAGTATTTCTTCTAAAATATTAAATATAGATGTCCCAATTGCTTTAGGTGTTTTAGTGCTTTTTGTACGTAGTACGTTAGAAATTGCCTTTGACTGGGGAACTGGTTTTTTTGATAGCTTAACCGGATTAATATTTTTTCTACTATTGGGTAAATTTTTTCAGCAAAAAACATACTCATTTTTATCTTTTGAGCGCGATTATAAGTCGTACTTTCCAATTGCGGTAACTAGAATTTTATCTGGTGGAAAAGAAGAAACAGTACAGGTTTATGATATTAAGCAAGGAGACCGACTTTTAATTAGAAATGAAGAATTAATACCAGTAGATGGTATTGTGTTAAAAGGCAATGCACGTATAGATTATAGTTTTGTAACGGGTGAGTCTGAAGCTGTTAAAAAAGCAAGTGGAGATAAAATTTTAGCAGGTGGCAAGCAGTTGCAAGGCGCAATAGAAATGGAAGCTTTAAAGTCTGTATCGCAAAGTTATTTAACGCAACTGTGGGGAAATTCTGTTTTTTCTGAAGATAAAACAAGCAAGTTCCAAACCATTACAGATAAAATAAGTCAACGTTTTACAATAGCTGTTTTAAGTATTGCCTTTATAGCTACATTTATTTGGATGTTTATAGATAGTAGTAGAGCTATGAATGTATTTACTGCGGTTTTAATAATTGCGTGTCCTTGTGCAATTGCATTAGCGGCACCTTTTACATTAGGTAATATGTTACGCATTTTTGGGCGTAAAAAGTTTTATTTAAAAAATACGCAGACTATAGAGCAATTGGCACAGTTAACCACTGCTATTTTTGATAAAACAGGAACACTAACTACTGCTCAAAAGAGTACAGCAAGTTATGAGGGACTAGCGTTAAGCGCAAGTGAAGAATCGCTTTTGAAAAATACATTAAGAGCATCTAACCATCCTTTAAGTAGAACACTTTACAATTTATTAGCAGAGCAAGATATTTTAACTTTAGATGAATACCACGAGCACTTAGGAAAAGGTATAGTTGGTGTTTTAGAAGATGATAATATAAAAGTGGGTTCTGCAAATTTTGCAGGAAACGGGACTGTAAGTGGTCAAGAAAACACTGCGGTGTATATTAGTAGTAATGATGATTATAAAGGACGATATGTTTTTTCTAACCAATACAGAGATGGTGTGCCTAAGTTATTTTCTAAAATGCAAAAAACACTAGATTTAGGCGTTTTATCTGGAGACAATGAAGGTGAGAAAGAAAGGTTAGAAGCTTTATTACCTAAATTGACACCACTATATTTTAATCAGAAACCAGAAGATAAATTAGATTTTATTGAGAGTTTGCAAAAGCAAGGAAAAAAAGTACTTATGGTAGGTGATGGTTTAAATGATGCAGGTGCTTTAGCACAGAGTGATGTTGGCATTGCTATATCTGAAAATGTAAATGTATTTTCACCTGCGTGTGATGGTATTTTAGATGCATCAAAATTTAAACAACTATATCAATATATAAAAGCATCAAAAAGTGCAATGAAAATTATAAAACTTAGTTTTGGGTTTTCTTTATTATATAATTTAATTGGGTTGTATTTTGCTACAACAGGACAGTTAATGCCGGTAATAGCAGCTATTTTAATGCCTTTAAGTTCTATTAGTATTGTTTTATTTACTACTATAGCTACTAATTTGGTTGGTAAAAAACTGATATAAAAAAAGGAGCAACTTATAAAGTATATAGTTGCTCCTCTGTTCTTAAAATAGATTAAAAATTACTGTAATTAATTTTTGGTATAAGTTAAAAAATGTGGTTTAAAAGTTATCATTGCCCAAGCCCAATTGTTGGTCTTGGAGGCGTCTCCTCCTTTAATAATCTCCATAGAGTCAGAAGCAAACATTTGTGAGTAGCCAGCATTTATTAAAATACTTTTTGATGCCTTGTAACCTAAAGTAAGGTCTATTTCTGTACCTAAATAACTATCTTGTTCTATACCATTTGTATTTACAATAGTAGCTGCAGAACTAAAAAAGTGTGGCGCTAAATTAGCAGAGAATTTATTTTTAGAATAGTTAAGCTTAGCATTAATATCTACCAGGCCAACAGAATTGCTATGGTTGCCAACATAAAAATAGTCCATTATACCATTGTACCTATGGTTGGTGCCAAACCAAGGAGTAAAAGAGTTTAAGTTGCCATTTGTTTCATTCATATCTGTACCAGACATATACTCTGCGCCAAGACCAAGTAAAAATTCAGAATTTAAATTATAGCTAAAATTTGCACTTGCATTTAAAGCAGACAAATCTGTATTTTCAATTTTTCCTGTTTGGTAGTATACAGAAGCATCTGCACTCCATTTATTTTCATTTATAGCAGTTGTTAATCCTATAGTTTGGTTGTATGCTATTTCTTGTTCGTTATTATCATCAAAAGCAAAACCAGTATTTAAAAATAAAAAGCTTAATCCAACTTTGTTAAATTTGGTGTTGTACCATAAGTACTGAAAGTTTTTATAATTGTTTAACGTGTATTCTTCTTCAAAAATAGATTGTGAAGTCTCGTTTAAAGCAAAGCCAACATCTATTCTGTTATTAGCATCTGCCATAAATTTTATTTTAAAGGCATCGTGGCTACGCCCTTGTTGGTTCCAGTTAGCACCGCCAAAAATACGTTCCGCGTCGTAAGCAATTTCTTGTCTACCTAATTTAAAACTAAATTTCCCAGTGGTAACTTCTGCCCAAGCTTGTTGTAGTGTAATTCCGTTTTCATCTGTGGTAGCTAAAGTAGCTCTGTCTCCCCAAACTCTAACATTTTGTGCAGCTACAAAGGCATTAAACTCTTCGCTTTTATAAGCAAAATTTAGCCTTGTTCTTTGCGATACAAAAGAAGCAGGATCTACAGCATCAGAATTTAAAGTGCTATAGCCATTTCTGTATTCAAATCGGGGTTTTAACTCTCCACTTAAATCAAATTGTTGTGCGTTAGCTTGCTGTATAAAAATTAGTAATCCAATAAAAAATGTATTTTTCAATAACTTCATTATAGTTCTCTTTTTTTAAATGATTTTTCAAATATACTAGCTTTTAAATGATGGGCACATTTACACTGTAACCTTAACAGTTTTTAGAGTGCATATATTTTTTCTGTATTTCTGTAAAGTATGATATATATCATATTCTATAAAATGCATTGCCGTTACTTTTGTCTTATAAATTCAGGTAGGTATGAGTGTAATTTATGTGTTGCTAACTATAAGTATTGTAGTAGCGCTGTTTTTCTTTGTAGCATTTATAGTATCGGTAAAGAGTGGTCAGTATGATGATTCTTATACACCGTCTGTACGTATGCTTTTTGAAGATGAACTAGTAAAAAAGAGCTCTAAAACTCTAGAGAATAAAAAAATCGAACAAACTAAGATGAATTAAATTATGGAAGTACAACAGTTTTATTACGATAACAAAATCGTAAAGAAATTTCTCTACGCTACAATATTTTGGGGTATTGTAGGTATGTCAGTGGGTCTGTTATTGGCCTTTATGTTTCTTTTTCCAAATTTAACCGATGGTATTTCATGGTTAAGTTTTGGTAGGTTAAGACCACTACACACAAATGCAGTAATTTTTGCCTTTGTAGGTAATGCTATTTTTGCGGGAGTATATTACTCTACGCAGCGTTTGTTAAAGGCACGTATGTTTAGTGATGGGTTAAGTAATTTTAACTTTTGGGGTTGGCAAGCTATAATTGTTGCTGCAGCTATAACTTTACCATTAGGGTATAGTACATCTAAAGAGTATGCAGAACTAGAGTGGCCAATAGATATTGCTATTGCAGTAGTTTGGGTAGCTTTTGGTTGGAACCTTATTGGTACAATGCTACGTAGAAGACAAAGACACTTATATGTTGCAATTTGGTTTTACTTGGCAACATTTGTTACTGTAGCTGTATTACATATTTTTAACAGTTTGGAATTGCCAGTAAGCGGATTAAAAAGTTATTCTGTTTATGCCGGTGTGCAAGATGCCTTAGTGCAATGGTGGTACGGACACAATGCTGTTGCATTTTTCTTAACAACACCTTTTTTGGGCTTAATGTATTATTTTGTTCCTAAAGCAGCAAACAGGCCTGTGTATTCTTACAGGTTGTCTATTGTACACTTTTGGTCTTTAATATTTATATATATCTGGGCAGGACCACACCATTTATTGTACTCTTCTTTACCAGATTGGGCACAAAATCTAGGTGTAGCGTTTTCTATTATGTTACTTGCTCCTTCATGGGGAGGTATGATAAACGGACTTTTGACCTTGCGTGGGGCTTGGGATAAAGTACGTACAGACCCTACACTTAAATTTATGGTAGTAGCTATTACTGGTTACGGTATGGCAACTTTTGAAGGTCCTATGTTGTCATTGAAAAATGTAAATGCAATTGCGCATTTTAGTGACTGGATTATTGCGCACGTACATGTTGGTGCTTTAGCTTGGAACGGATTTTTAACTTTTGGTATGATCTACTGGTTGGTACCAAAAATGTTTAAAACAAAATTACACTCTACAGGTTTAGCTAATGCACATTTCTGGATTGGTACTTTGGGTATTATTTTATATGCATTACCAATGTATGTAGCAGGTTTTACACAAGCTTTAATGTGGGAGGATTTTAACCCAGATGGTACGTTGGTTTACGGTAACTTTTTAGAAACTGTAAAAGAAATTATACCAATGTATTGGATGCGTGCAATTGGTGGTAGTATGTACATATTAGGTGCATTTATTATGTTATTTAACGTGTTTAAAACAGTGAGTTCTGGACAAAAAGTAGAGGATGAGTTAGCAGAAGCTGCTCCACTTACCAGAGTATCTAAAAAAAGAACAAAAGGAGAAACATACCACTCTTGGTTAGAGCGCAAACCAGTACAGTTAACAATATTGGCAACTGTAGCTATTTTAATTGGTGGTATAGTACAAATTATACCAACTATTTTGGTAAAATCTAATATACCAACCATAACTAGTGTAAAACCATATACACCTTTAGAGTTAGAGGGTAGAGATTTATATATAAGAGAAGGTTGTGTGGGCTGTCACTCACAAATGGTACGTCCGTTTAGAGGAGAGGTAGAGCGTTATGGCGAGTATGCTAAAGCAGGAGAATTTGTATATGATCATCCATTTTTATGGGGTAGTAAGCGTACTGGTCCAGATTTGTTAAGAGTAGGAGGTAAATACTCAGACAATTGGCACTTAAACCATATGTATGATCCGCAAAGTACCTCATCTGGTTCTATAATGCCAGCTTACCAATGGCTTGTTCGTAATGAGCACGATAGAAGTAATATTAAAGCTAAAATGGAAGCAATGGTAACCCTTGGAGTACCATATACAGAAGAAGATATTGCTAACGCAGAAAAATCTATGGATGTACAGGCTACTAAAATTGAGAAAAACTTGTATTCAGATCCAGATTTTGCAAAAAGTTATGAAGCAGATAAAAAATATGCTAAAAATAACGGCGAACCTTTTGTAGAAATGAGAGACAGAGAAATAGTATCTCTAATAGCTTACTTACAGCGTTTAGGTACAGATATTAAAATAAAAAACTCAGAAGAAACAACCGCTAAAAAATAAAATTATGCTAAAGTTTATAAAAGGTCATATGGAGAGTATGGAAGGTATAGCAACCTATCCTATGATATCGCTACTTATATTTTTTGTGTTTTTCACCATACTTTTCTGGTGGGTGTTTACAGCAACAAAAGAGCATATTAAAGAGGTAAGTAATATACCTCTAGAAGATGATGATAAAACCAACCTAACAAAAGAATAATACTATGAAAAATATGACACCTTGGTGGATAAGGATACCTCTAGTTTTCTTTATCGTTTTTGGATTGATGGAATACTTTATAGACTCTGGTGACCAACCAGCGTTTATTGCTTACCCAATTGTTTTAGGTTTTTTAGTACTAGTATTATTAATCTTAATAGCATCAGAAGTAATTGTTAGGTCTATAGAGAATGTAATGTTTCAGACCTTACCAGAAGAAGCAAAACAGAAGTATTTACAAGATGATACTAAAAAGTTTGAGTGGAAATGGGGTAAAAGAGTATATGCTAAACTATTAGGTTCTAAACCTATGGAAGAAGAGCATGAAATAATTTTAGATCATAATTATGATGGTATACAAGAGTTAGATAATAATTTACCACCTTGGTGGGTGTACCTTTTTTATGCAGGTATCATATTTGGTGTGGTGTATTTAGCAAGGTTTCATGTGTTTAATGATTATGACCAAGCTTTAGAATATGAGCAAGATGTTGCTGCTGCCAAAATAGAAATAGAAGAATACAAAAAAACAGCTAAAGGCTTAGTGGATGTTAATACTGTAGAGGTGCTAACAGATGCTGCAGATATTAAGGCAGGTAAAAAAATATACGAAACCAGTTGTGTTGCTTGTCATATTATAGATGGTGGTGGTGGTATAGGGCCTAACCTTACAGATGAATATTGGCTTTTAGGCGGTGGTATAAAAAATGTTTTTAACACTATATCAGAAGGTGGTAGAGACGGTAAAGGTATGGTTGCTTGGAAACAAATATTAAAACCTTTAGAGCGTGCACAAGTAGCAAGTTATGTTTTAACATTACAAGGTACAACACCAGCTAGTCCTAAAGAACCGCAAGGAGATATCTGGAAACCAGAACCAACAGAAGAGAGTAAATAAAGGAGTATTATTACTAGTAAAAATAACAAAAATGGCTGCAGATGAAAAGTTTAGGGATTCTATTGGTACAATAGATACTGACGGTAAAAGAGCTTGGGTTTTTCCTAAAAAACCTAGTGGTAAATTTTACAATTATCGCAAATTAGTTAGTTACTCATTACTGTTATTTTTGCTAGTATCTCCTTTTATAAAAATAAATGGCAACCAGTTTATATTATTTAATGTTGTAGATCGTCGTTTTAATATATTTGGTTTTCCTTTTTGGCCGCAAGATTTTCATTTGGTAGTAATATCAATGATTATTGGCGTTGTTTTTATAGCCTTATTTACAGTTGCTTTTGGGCGTATTTTTTGTGGTTGGATGTGTCCACAAACCATATTCTTAGAAATGGTTTTCCGTAGAATAGAATATTGGATAGAGGGTGACCGTGGTGCACAAATGCGTTTAGATAAGCAAAAGTGGGATGCTGTTAAAATTAGAAAAAGAGTAACCAAATGGGTTATCTTTTTTATCATTTCATTTATTATAGCTAATGTGTTTTTAGCATATTTAATTAGTAGTGATACTTTAATAAAATATATTACAGACGGACCATTTTTGCATACCAGCACAATGATTTCATTGTTGATTTTTACAGCTGTTTTTTATTTTGTTTTTGCTTGGTTTAGAGAGCAAGTTTGTATTATAGCTTGTCCATATGGGCGTATGCAAGGTGTACTTTTAGATAATAAATCTATTGTAGTTGCCTATGATCATAAAAGAGGAGAAGGAGAAAAAGGTAGAAAAAAGTTTAGAAAAAACGAAGACCGTTCTGCACTTGGTCACGGAGATTGTATAGACTGTGCACAATGTGTAAATGTTTGCCCAACTGGTATAGATATTAGAAATGGTACACAACTAGAGTGTGTTAATTGTACTGCTTGTATAGATGAGTGCGATACTATTATGGAAAAAGTAAACTTGCCAAAAGGTCTAATTAGGTATGCAAGTGAAGATAATATAGAGAAAAAGGCTAAGTTTAAGTTTACACCTAGACTTAAAGGTTATACTGCTGTATTGGTTATTTTAATAGGGTTGCTTATAGGAATGTTGTTTTTAAGAAACGATTTAGAAGCAAATATTTTAAGACTTCCAGGTCAGTTATACGAGCATAAAGAAGGGAATATAATTAGTAATGTATATACTTTTAAATTAGTAAACAAAACAACAGAAGATGTAGATGATGTTAGCTTTAAGTTGCTTTCTCACAAAGGAACTATAAAGCTGGTTACAAATAAAAACTTTAAAGTACCAGCGCAAGAACTAGCAGAAGGTACATTGTTTATAGAGATAAATAATGCGGCTTTAAATGGCGATAAAGACAAGCTAAAAATTGGTGTGTACAGCAAAGGAGAACTAGTAGAAACTACTACAGCTCGCTTTTTAGCACCAAGAAGCTATAAATAAAAAAATAAATTATGAAAATAAATTGGGGAACAGGAGTTGTACTAGCATTTATAGGCTTCATTAGCTTTATATTATATTTTGTTGTTAGAATGAATTCTGAAAACAGAGCTAAACATGATTTGGTTACAGAGGAGTATTATAAGGCAGAGCTAGGTTATCAAAAAGAGATTAATGATGTTACTAATGCATATAAACTAACTCATAAACTAACTATAGAACAAACGGAAGACGGACTACTAATTAATTTTCCTAAAGACCAAGAGTCTCAAAAAATAACAGGCAAAGTGTCCCTATACAGACCATCTAATAAGCAATTGGATTTTAGCTTACCCATAAGTTTATCCAAAACACATTTGCTCATACCTGACAAACGTTTGTTAGATGGTCGATGGGACATTAAAATTGCTTGGCAGTATAACAAAGAAGAATATTTACATAAACAAAGTATAACGTATTAAGTATGTTGCTATCTGCTTTTATATTAGGGTTAATGGGAAGTTTGCACTGTGTTGGTATGTGCGGACCCATAGCTTTTATGTTACCTGTAGATAGACATAGTAAGTTTAAAAAAACAATTCAGATATTTATTTATCATTTTGGTAGGTTGCTTGCTTACGGATTAATAGGGCTAGTTTTTGGTTTGTTAGGTAAAGGCTTATATGTTTTTGGTTTGCAACAAAAATTGTCAATAGCTATTGGAGTTTTAATGATTGTTATCGTCTTAATTCCATCTAAAAAATTGCAAAAATACAATGTGTCTAAACCTATTTATAAACTTATATCTAAAGTAAAATCTAGATTAGGAAAAGAGCTAAAAAAAAGAACTCCAGACACGTTTTTAACCATTGGTTTTTTAAACGGATTTTTACCTTGCGGCTTAGTATATATGGCATTGTTTGGTGCTATTGCAATGGGTAACGCAGCGCAAGGCTCTTTATATATGGTTATTTTTGGAGCTGGCACCATACCACTTATGACAATTGCCGTTTATTTTGGCGGAATGTTAAAAGGTGTAGCACGTAAAAAAGTTCAGCAATTAATTCCTGTTTTTGTGGTTGTAATAGGTGTGCTTTTTATACTTAGAGGTCTAGGTCTTGGTATTCCTTACATATCTCCTAAACCAGTTGTAGAAATGGTTTCTACAACTATGGAATGTCACTAATTATTAAAATTTAATTTTATGAATATTGTTTCTGCAGCGCAAGCCGCAAAATCTATACAATCTGGTAATAGAGTATTTTTACAAGGGGCTGCAATGACTCCTAATGTATTAATAGATGCTTTGTGTAATAGGTATGAAGAATTAGAAAATGTAGAAATTGTATCTATACACACAGAAGGTGAGGCAAAGTATGCACAAGAGCCATATAGCAATAGTTTTAAAATGAATAGTTGCTTTGTTGGTAGCAATGTTAGGCAATTAATAAACACTACACAGGGAGATTATATTCCAATTTTTTTAAGCGAAATAAACCTATTGTTTAGAAACGGAATTCTTCCGTTAGATGTTGCTGTTGTGCAAGTATCACCACCAGATAAACACGGCTATTGCTCTTTGGGTGTGTCGGTAGATATTACATTGCCAGCTATACAAACGGCTAAAAAAGTGATAGCACAAATAAACCCTTGCGTGCCCAGAACTCACGGCGATGGTATTATTCACATAAGAGATATAGACTGTGCTGTTGAGGTTAATACACCAATACATACGCACGGTATTACACCAATATCTAACATAGAACAAGAGATAGGAAAACACGTTGCAGGTTTAATAGAAGATGGGGCAACATTGCAAATGGGCATAGGTAATATACCAAATGCTGTATTAAGTAATTTAGGTAATCACAAACGTTTGGGTATACATACAGAAATGTTTTCTGATGGTGTGTTACCTTTAATAGAAAGCGGAGTAGTTACAGGTGAGGACAAAGCTGTAAAACACGGGAAAATTGTAACTTGTTTTGCTGTAGGATCTCAAAAATTATATGACTTTGTAGACGATAACCCATTGGTGCATTTTAAAGAAGCTGCTTATACTAATGATACTTCTATCATACGCAGAAATCCTAAGGTTACAGCAATTAATAGTGCTATAGAAATAGATCTTACGGGTCAAATTTGTGCAGACACTATTGGTAGTAGGCAATATTCTGGTGTAGGCGGACAAATGGATTTTATACGCGGAGCATCTTTATCTAAAGGAGGTAAGCCTATCTTTGCAATGCCATCTATTACTGCTAAAGGTATTTCTAAAATAACACCGTTTTTAAAACAAGGAGCGGGCGTTACTACAACACGTGCTCACGTACATTATGTAGCCACAGAATACGGAGTAGTTAATTTATACGGTAAAAATTTACAAGAAAGAGCAAAGGCATTAATTTCTATTGCGCATCCTAATTTTAGAGAGGAGTTAGAGAAAGAAGCCCACAATCGTTTTAAAAGCTAAATGTAAAACTTAAAAAGTATTGTTTTAAGAGTGTTGTAACACTAGTAATTCTTTTTTTTAAGTAATTTTGACGCATTGTTTACAATGATTTCATTACAAAAAAATACACCATTGTAGCAGCTGTAAATTGCTCATTTGTGTATTTTTTTTATGTTGTTTTTTTAAATAAAAGCTACATTAATTTAATTACACAAAGCTTTACTTATGCAAGATACTTTTTATATAAAAAATATGGTTTGTAACCGCTGTATAGCTTCGGTTTTAGATATTTTTAATGCAGAAGGTTTTGTGGTAGAGTCTGTTGAGCTAGGTAAAGTAATAGCAACAAAAGGAATAGAAAGTAGTTTTAAAAACCTAAGTAAAGTGCTTGCTAAAACAGGTTTTGAAATAATAGAAAGCGAGACAGATACTTTAATAGAACAACTTAAAGTTGCTATAATTAATAAGATTGAAAGCGGCGAAACAGCACACATTTTTCAATCACTAGCCAAAGAATTTGGTAAAACAGAAACTGCATTAAGTAAGCTTTTTAGTAAGTCTGAAGGTATAACGTTAGAGAAATATACCATCAACCTAAAAATTGAAAAAGTAAAAGAATACATACAGTTAGGACAACTAAATTTTTCTGAAATAGCCTATAGCTTAAATTATAAAACAAGTAGCCATTTGGCTCGCCAGTTTAAAACAGTTACAGGAATGTCTATGAGTACTTATAAAAGCTTAGGTAATTGGGACAGAAAAACACTAGACCAAATTGTATAAATAAGAATCGGAATTGTGAAAACACTACAAATAATGTCTGCTTAGTTTTGTAGTGTAAATAGAGACAAAATGAAACATACTTATCACATACACGGAATGACTTGTAATGGTTGCCGTGGTCACGTAGAAAAAATACTTTCTAATGTAAAAGATGTTACCAATGCTAGTGTTAATTTAGAAAAAGCAGAAGCCGTAATAGAGTCTGAATCTCATATTTCTATAGATACTTTAAAAGAAGCTTTAAAAAAGGAGGGAGATAGATATAGTATACACAATGCTGGTGAGCACGTGATTATACCTAAAAAGGAAGAAAAGCCAAAAGGGCAAGGAACAGGTGTTTTTTATTGTCCAATGCATTGTGAAGAGGATAAGACTTATAACAAGCCTGGTGACTGTCCGGTTTGTGGAATGGACTTGGTAGAGGAACAGAATTTAACTGCTGTTGCAGAACAGCAATACACCTGTCCTATGCACCTAGAGGTTGTAAAAGATGAGCCTGGGGATTGTCCTATTTGTGGTATGGACTTAGTACCAATGGCACCAAGTCTTTCATCAGAAGAAAAAACATACAACAAGCTTATTGGTAAATTTTGGGTAGCATTAGGGTTTACATTACCTATTTTTTTAATAGCAATGAGTGATATGCTACCTAATAATCCACTGTACACTATTCTAGATCAAAAATATTGGAATTGGGTACAATTTGCGCTTTCTATTCCTGTTGTTTTTTATGCCACTTGGCTATTTTTTGAGCGTGCTTATAAAAGTATACAAACATGGAATTTAAATATGTTTACCTTAATTGGTATTGGTGCAGGTGTAGCTTGGTTATTTAGTGTTTTTGGTTTGCTAATTCCAGATTTTTTTCCAATTGAATTTAAAACAGAAAGTGGAGCAGTACACGTTTATTTTGAAGCTGCTACAGTAATACTTACGCTAGTATTAATGGGGCAGGTATTAGAGGCCCGCGCACATAGTAAAACAAATGCAGCTGTTAAAGAGTTACTTAAACTTGCGCCTAATAAAGCTATTAAAGTTGTAAACGGGGTAGAAGAGGAAGTTGCAATAAACAAGGTTGTAAAAGGAGATGTTTTAAAGGTTAAACCAGGAGAAAAAATACCGGTAGATGGCTTTATTACAGAGGGTAATACAACGGTAGATGAGTCTATGATTTCTGGAGAGCCCATTGCGGTGAGTAAAACTGTAAAAGATGAGGTTAGTAGTGGTACAATTAATGGCAACCAGGCTTTTTTAATGCAAGCAGAAAAAGTTGGTGCAGACACGCTGCTTTCTCAAATTGTAAAAATGGTGAATGATGCTAGTCGTAGTAGAGCACCAATACAAAAATTAGCAGATAAAGTATCTGGTTATTTTGTGCCAACAGTAGTTATTATATCTATACTTACGTTTGTTGCTTGGGTAATTTGGGGACCAGAGCCTGCTTATGTTTTTGCTTTAGTAAATGCTATTGCTGTTTTAATTATTGCGTGCCCTTGTGCTTTAGGTTTAGCAACTCCTATGTCTGTTATGGTTGGTGTTGGTAAAGGAGCACAAAATGGTGTTTTAATTAAAAATGCAGCCGCTCTAGAACTAATGAATAAAATAGATGTTTTAATTGTAGATAAAACAGGTACCGTTACAGAAGGAAAACCTACGGTAGAAAAAGTAGGTAGTTTTTTAACTGATTTTACCACAGATAAAATTACACAGTATATAGCCTCTTTAAACAGTTCTAGTGAACACCCTTTAGCAGCGGCTACTGTAAATTATGCTAACGAAAATGGTGCTAATTTTTTGAAAGTAGAAGACTTTAATGCTATTACAGGTAAAGGTGTACAAGGTGTTATTTCTGATACTAAAATAAGTTTGGGTAACTTAAAAATGATGGAGTTAGCCAAAGGAACTATTTCTTCCGCAATGGAAGAAGAAGTAGATGTATATCAAAAACAAGGAAAAACGGTTTCTTATGTAGCAGTAGATAAAACCGTGGTAGGATATGTTGTTATAGCAGATAAAATTAAAAAAACCAGCGCGCAAGCAATTAAACAATTACAACAAAATGGTATAGCTGTAATTATGCTTACTGGTGATAACTACAATACAGCTAAATCTGTAGCAGACTCACTTAATTTAAATAGTTTTAAAGCTGGTATGTTGCCAGAAGATAAGTTAAAAGAAGTTGAAAAATTACAACAACAAGGCAAAGTAGTAGCTATGGCTGGTGATGGCATTAATGATGCTCCTGCATTGGCAAAAAGTGATGTTGGTATTGCAATGGGTACAGGTACAGATGTGGCTATAGAAAGTGCAATGATTACACTTGTTAAAGGTGATTTACAAGGCGTTGTAAAGGCTTATAGTCTTAGCAATGCAGTGCTTAAAAATATTAAACAAAATTTATTTTTTGCTTTAATTTATAATACTATTGGTGTACCAATAGCAGCAGGAGTTTTGTATCCTGTTTTTGGGTTATTACTCTCTCCAATGATAGCTGCTTTAGCAATGAGTTTTAGTTCGGTTTCTGTAATTGCAAATGCATTACGATTAAAAAAAATAAAAATATAATAGGAAAGCTCTTTTAAAACCTAGCATAAAAATTATTATATTAACAAAGATTAATAAATTTCTACTATGAAAAAGATGATTTTGACTGCAACTGTATTTGGCTTATTGGCCTTTACAAGTTGTAAAAATGAAGAAAAGCAAACTACAGAGTCGGCTAAAGAAATTAGTACTGTAAACGATGAGGTAGCTACTGCTAAAACAACTTTTGGTGTCCGTGGTAATTGCGGTATGTGTAAAAGTACTATAGAAAAAGCAGCAAAATCTGTTGAGGGTGTTGCTAGTGCCAATTGGGATGTTAAAAAGAAACAAATTACAATTGCTTTTAATGGTGATAAAACTAATGAAGAAGCATTTCATAAAGCTATAGCAGAATCTGGTTACGATACAGAAAAATCTACGGGTAGTGAAGATGCTTATAAAGAATTACCTGCCTGTTGTAAATATGATCATGAAATGGCAATGAGTGTAGAAGAATAATATACAAGTAACTAAAAAAAGCAGCAAATAGGTATATCTTTTTTGCTGCTTTTTTATGCTTTTTTAATAAATGCGGAGTAACTGTTTTAAAGTTGTTATTTTTTTCTCTTTTAATTTTACCAAAATCTTTAAAAAGGCAATAGCAGTAATATAAGCATCGCCTAGGGCTGTATGCCTGTCTTTAACAGAGATATTAAATTTCTCGGCTAATTCATCTAAAGAGTAATGGTCTTTTTTTTCTAATAAATTAGAGCGTATAAGTGTTTTTTTGTAGAGTGTAGAAGTGTCTAATATTTTATTTTTAAGTTTAGGTAAACCGTGGCGTTCAAGAGCAGAGTTAATAAAAGTAACATCAAAACCTGCGTGGTGAGCAACAATAACTGCATTTTTTAAATAAGCTAAAAAAAGTTTTAAAGTTTCTAACTCTTCAAGCCTAGTAGTTTTTCCTTCTTTTAATATCCCGTGTATTTCAGCAGTCTCTTGGTTGTAGTGATCTTGATGTATAAAAACTTCAAAACTATCACCCACATTAATATCGTTATTTATTAATTTTAATGCGCCTATACAAAGCATACGGTCTTCTTCATAACTAAAGCCAGTGGTTTCTGTGTCTAAAACAACAAACGTAATATCTTGTATGTTTTCTGGCTGTTTGGTATTGAAAAGATTTTCATAGGCAACCCAATACTCTGGTAAATCTAATTTACTTTTTTTAAAGAAATTTATCATCTTAATAGGTTTGATACTTTAAATCTAATATACACTAATTCCTGTATCTCTTTAATAGTCCTAAAGGTTCGTTTAAGCTTTATTTTCTCTGCTTTAGTTAGTTTACTTAATGATATATATCTGCCAGAATCATTATGTAATAAACCTTGTTTGGTTCTAAATTTTAATAATGCTTTGGTAGCATAAGATGCAGCAATAAACAACTCTGCATTGTTAGGTTCTAACTCTGCTAATTTTTCAAAACGCTCTGCAGTGTAATTTATAGACTTAATATTATGGGATAATATTAAAACTCTAGCAGCGTCTGTTAATGGCATAAGTGCACGTCTTTTAATATCAAAAAAGTCTTTATTTGCACCATCTTGCTCTACTAAAAATTGCCTAAAAAAACCGGTAGGGGATGGGTTTTGTAAAGATCCGCTAGCTAAATGTAAAAAGAAATTGGGATAGTTTTTAGCAGTTTTAAATATATGGTTTGATAGTTCTGTAACTAACTCTTGGTTGCCATACACATTGTTATAATCAAAAAATATAGATGATAACAATACTTCATCCTTACCAGGATTTGTAATCCAGGAGGTAACATTGGTTTTCCATTCACTAAGGCTTAAGCACCATTTTGGGTTAGATGCCATCATTTCTGCAGGACAATACTCGTAGCCAATAACGTTTAATCTTTGTGTTACTTGTTTGGCAAAATTTATAAATATTGCTTTTGTTTCTTCTAGTTTTTCTGCAGGAACATCTTCAAAAACCAGGGCATTGTCTTGGTCTGTGTGTAGCAATTGTTCGCTTCTGCCTTGGCTACCTAATGCTAGCCAACTAAAAGATACGGGTAGCGGAGTATCTAACTTAGTAATAGAGTTTTTTATAATTTGTTTAATACAGGCATCATTAAGTTCAGAAATAATTTTAGAAATTAATGTCATTGGTATATTCTGATTTAAATACCCCTTTAACAGCATCATAATACTTTTTCTTACCTGCTTAATCTCTTTAGTTCTAGTAGCTCTTTTTATAGCTTTAATTAGTACTGTTGGGTTGTTACCAACCGCTAGCATAACATCATGTTTAGATAAAATGCCAACAGCTTTAGAGTTAACAGTACCATCTTTTGTTAAACATAAATGGCTAATATTACTTTTTATCATTGCCATTTGCGCCTGTGTAATAGTTAATTTTTTAGAATACGTAATTACTGGCGATGTCATAATTTCCCTAGCAGTAGCAGATATGGGTAGTTTTCCAGTAACAATTTTGTTACGCAAATCTTTGTCTGTAATAATACCAATTGGCAATTTGTCTTCTAAAACTAAAATAGCACCAACATTTTTGCTAGTCATTTTTGCGGCTAATACTTTTGCTTGCGTTTTAGGAGAACAGCTTACTAGTTTTTTAGAATATTTTACAGGTTGCAAGTCAAACAACTCTGCGCTAGGGTTGTAAACTTCACCGCTCTCTGGCTCTCCATACAAAGTGCCTCTGTAACTTTTAGAATAAGGGTTTCTAGTGTTGGATGCAAAACTGTCTATTAAAAAATTACCTACATCTCTGTTGCTAGTAGCAAATGGTTTAAAAGTAACAATAGGTATGGCATATAATATACTTTCTTCATGTGCCTTTGCTTGCATTTTATAATTTTCATTAGCAATTAAAGGGCGTAAACCAAAAATATCTCCTTCATCACAAATATCTACAATAGTATTGGTTTCTGTTTTATTTAAAGATACGGCACCTTTATGTATAATATAAAAATGAGTGTGTGGTGTATCATTTTCATTAAATATAATTGCGTCTTTTTCTTTGTAAATAATAGATATTTGTGTGGCTAATTCTTGTAATTCCTCTAATAATAATTGATTAAAAGGTGGGTAGTTTTTTAAAAAATCTGCTACTCTATGTGATATGGTATTTTTCATACGTTTTGTTGCTACTGTTTTGTAAATTTAAGAGAGAATAAGTTAAAAACGGAATTAAAATAGCTTAAAGTAACAAGTGTTTTTAGCTTAAAAAAGAGCTTTTTTTCAAAAATATAAGATTTTTAAGACTTGTTTTTAAATTGATTATAACTCTTGTATCACTTGTTTTAAAGGGTTTTTTTAATGTTCTGTTAGCTTTATGTTATCAGAAAATTATTTTTTTTATTTTTTTTGATGGAATATTATTTTTTTCATTTTTTTTGTTTTCATTTGCCCCGTCAAAATAAGATATTAGATTTTGGCAATTTAGCATATAGCTGAGCATAAATGTATAATGTTTCTATGTTCGGGTTTTTGGGAATTAGGAAGTCATACCCAAAAACAACCTATAAGATAGGTAACCGAATTTTAAAGCTAACTTCCGGTAACACTTCTATAGTCAGCAGTCAGCATGACTACTTTTTCGTGCCAACCACGAAACGTCAAATCATTGTTTAGTTTTTTAAAATTTTAGTCGCAAAAACGCCCAAAAGCACAAGTTTTTCTGTGTTTTAAAATTTTAATTTATCAAATAATAATTTAATGAATACTAAATATATTGATTTAATAGACCAGACTTATCATTTTCCACAAGAAGAATTTAAGTTAGATGGTGAAAGTTTAATGTTTCATAACATACCATTAAAACAGCTGGTAAAACAATACGGTAGTCCGTTAAAGTTTACATACTTGCCAAAAATCTCTGATAATATTTCTAGAGCTAAAAATTGGTTTGCTATTGCAATGGAAAAATACCAATATAAAGGTAAATACCACTACTGCTACTGTACAAAAAGTTCTCATTTTAAACCAGTATTACATGAGGCTTTAAATAATAATATACATATAGAAACGTCTTCTGCGTTTGACATTAATATTGTTGAGCACTTAAAACAAGAAGGTAAAATTAAAGATGATACTTATGTAATATGCAACGGTTTTAAAAGAGACCAGTACATAACAAACATAGCAAGGTTAATTAATGAAGGACACCATAATTGTATACCAATTATAGATAATTATGAGGAAATAGACTTGTTGTCTAATGAAATTAAAGATGACTTTAAAGTTGGTATTCGTATAGCGTCTGAAGAAGAACCAAAATTTGAGTTTTATACTTCTCGCTTAGGAATTGGCTACAAAAACATTGTTCCTTTTTATGAAAATCAAATTAGAGATAATGATAAGGTGCAGTTAAAAATGTTGCACTTTTTTATAAATACAGGTATAAAAGACAATGCATATTACTGGAACGAGCTTTTAAAATGTTTAAAGGTTTATGTAAAATTAAAAAAGATTTGTCCGTCTCTAGATAGTTTAAATATTGGTGGTGGTTTTCCTATCAAAAACTCTTTAGTTTTTGATTATGATTACCAATATATGATTGATGAAATAATTAATCAGATTAAATTAACATGTGATGAAGCAAATGTAGATGTGCCAAATATTTTTACTGAGTTTGGCAGTTTTACTGTAGGTGAAGCAGGTGGGGCTATTTATGAAATTTTATATCAGAAACAACAAAACGATAGAGAAAAGTGGAATATGATAGACTCTTCTTTTATTACAACATTGCCAGATACTTGGGCAATTAATAAAAGGTTTATTATGCTGCCAATTAACAGGTGGAATGATGAATATGAGCGTGTATTGCTTGGTGGCTTAACTTGTGATAGTGATGATTATTACAACAGTGAGCAACACACAAATGCTATTTATTTACCAAAATATAAAAAAAATAAGCCTTTATACATTGGGTTTTTTAATACTGGTGCTTACCAAGAAAGTATTGGTGGTTATGGCGGATTACAACATTGCTTAATACCACAGCCAAAGCACATATTAATAAACAAAGATGCTGAAGGAAAAATAACAACCAAATTATTTAATGAACAACAAAAGGCAGAAGATCTGCTTAAAATTTTAGGATATGAGCACAACAAATAATTACGCAGGCATTCCAGATGAGTTTGCGCAATTGGAAACCGCAAAAGTAGTTTTAATCCCAGTTCCTTATGATGGAACAAGTACTTGGGGAAAAGGAGCAGATAAAGGCCCAGAAGCTTTTTTAACGGCATCAGAAAATATGGAATTGTACGATATTGAAACCGGTACAGAACCATACCAACAAGGAATATACCTTGCTGATGCCATTACAGAAAATAGCTCGCCAGAAGCTATGGTAGATGAGGTGCATAAAATCACTAAAAAGTACATTAAGCGTAACAAATTTGTAACGTTATTTGGTGGTGAGCATTCTATTTCTATAGGTACTATTAGAGCTTTTAATGAGTGTTTTAACAACCTAACTGTTTTACATATTGATGCGCATGCAGATTTAAGACAGTCTTATGAGGGCACAGCTTGCAATCACGCTTGTGCAGTGCATGAGGCAAGCCAGCAAACTAATTTATTGCAAGTTGGTATACGTAGTATGGATGCTATTGAAAAAACATATATGGATGAAGAAAAAACATTTTTTGCCCATGATATGGTTAATGATGAGTATTGGATGGATAAGGTTGTAGACCAAATGACAGAAAACGTTTTTATTACTTTAGATTTAGATGCCTTAGACCCATCTATATTACCATCTACAGGAACGCCAGAGCCAGGAGGTCTGTTTTGGTATGAAACACTAGAGTTTTTAAAACAAGTGTTTACAGAAAAAAATGTTGTAGGGTTTGATATTGTAGAACTTTGTCCTAACAAGGCAGATAAATCGTCAGATTTTTTGGCAGCAAAATTATACTACAAAATGTTGAGTTATAAATTTATGGGTGAAGGTGTAGATGATGCTTATGACAATGCATATGCTATAGATTTAAAAACTGGTAACTCTACTATTTCAAAATTTGAAGAAGATGAAAACTAAAGGAGCTATCTCTAATTTTATAGAAAAATACTACTTACACTTTAATTCTGCTGCTTTGGTAGATGCAGCAAAAGGGTATGAAGATCAATTAAACAAAGGGTCTAAAATGTTAATTTCTTTGGCAGGTGCAATGAGTACTGCAGAGTTAGGAAAAATATTTGCAGAAATGATTCGTCAAGACAAAGTGCAAATTATATCCTGTACTGGTGCAAACCTAGAGGAAGATATTATGAACCTGGTAGCGCACTCACATTACAAACGTGTGCCTAACTATAGAGATTTAACTCCGCAACAAGAGTGGGGTTTACTAGAAAAAGGCTTAAACCGTGTAACTGATACGTGTATACCAGAAGAAGAAGCTTTTAGACGTTTACAAGAGCATATTGTAAAAATCTGGAAAGATGCAGAAGCTGCTGGTGAGCGTTACTTGCCTCATGAGTATATGTATAAAATGCTACTTTCTGGTGTTTTAGAAGAGTATTATGAGATAGATTTAAAAGATTCTTGGATGTATGCAGCAGCAGAAAAAAACTTGCCAATAGTTTGTCCTGGTTGGGAAGACAGTACAATGGGTAACATTTTTGCTTCATATGTGTTAAAAGGTGAGCTTAAAGCTAGTACTATGAAATCTGGTATAGAATATATGACATTCTTGGCAGATTGGTATACAGAGAATTCTGAAAACGGAATAGGATTTTTTCAAATAGGGGGTGGTATTGCAGGTGATTTTCCTATTTGTGTAGTGCCAATGTTGTACCAAGATATGGAGCGTACAGATACACCATTCTGGAGTTATTTTTGTCAAATTAGCGATTCTACAACAAGTTACGGATCGTACTCTGGTGCTGTGCCAAACGAAAAAATTACTTGGGGTAAATTAGATATAGATACGCCTAAATTTATAATAGAGAGTGATGCTACCATTGTTGCGCCATTAATTTTTGCTTACTTGCTAAATATGTAACTATGGATAATTTAAAAAGAGTTATTGTAGATTTTAAAAAACTTACTCCAGAAGTTTTAAAACTTTTGGTAGAGAAGTATCCAGATGGTTATGATGATCTTAATGTTATAAGTTTTTATAACGCAAAAGGAGAGCGCATAGAAGCTGTAGAAGTACTAACAGAAGATACAAAGTATTTGGTTAAAATTAGTGAAAAGTTAGAGGTAACTATGGCTAATTATGACGAGGATGATTATGAAGATTTTGATGATGATGATCCTGACGCTATACCAGATATTTCTTTAGATGATGATCAAAATTAGCTATGTATAGCGTAGATGCATACCAAATTGCAGCCTCTATAAGTATTAGAGAATGCAAGCGTAACTTAACTTGGGATCTCATTTTTTCAGACGGAGACGAGTTATTTTATAAAATGGGAGACACAAAATTTGTTTACATTTTTCAATATGGTATGGTTGGTTTTTTTAATCATACTTTAGAAGAAAAGAGAACAATTTTAGATAGTATTAAGCCCTTTTGTAAAGGTTTAAAAGAGGAGCGATTTTCTGAAGAAGTAAATGTTGTTATAGAGCCAACAATACAAGAAGTGTCATTTAACAAGATAATAATACCTTCTTTTGATTATGAGGCTATACGTTTAATAGTATTAAATGCATCGCAGTCTGTGGCTTTAGATAATTATTTTGATATCACAGAGCAATTATTAGGAGAAACAAATGAGCATACTAAATATCTAGAGCAAAGAGGAAAACTAGATATATCTGGTAATAAGTTAAAACGATTTATAGGTAAGGTTTTAAATATTAAGAATGAAATTTCTGAAAACCTTTATATTTTTGATTCTCCAGATATAACTTGGGATAATGAAGCTTTAAGTCTTTTAAATTTAGAGTTAAAAAAAACGTTTGACTTAAAAGATAGGTACAGATATATTTATGAGCGCTTAGGTGTTATTAAAGAAAATCTAGAGCTATTTAAAGATATTATGGACCACAAAGAAAGTAGTAGGCTAGAGTGGATTATTATAATATTAATTGTAATAGAAGTTTTAGATATGTTTATTTTAAAACTGACTTAAAAATTAAAAAGCCTCTCCTTTACAGAGAGGCTTTTTTTATAATATATCTAAAATGCGTTCTAGTGCCATACCTCTAGAACCTTTTATTAAAAGATTGCTGTTTGGTTGTAATGGATGTTCTTTTAAGTATTCTTTTAAGTCGTTAAAAGTGGCAAGTTGTATTGCTTCAGTTTTTGCTTTTGCAAAATTTTCTCCTACTAAAAAAGTAGTGGTGAAATTCATTTTATAAGCCTTATCTGCTATTTCTTGGTGTTCTGCAGCTGCGGTGTTTCCCAGCTCAAACATATCACCTAAAAAAACAATTTTATGTGCAGCTTTTATACCGTTAAAATTGTCTAATGCTGCCGCCATACTTGTTGGGTTAGCATTGTAAGCATCTAGTATTATCTTAAATCCTTTTTGTTCTAATATTTGAGATCTGTTATTAGCAGGTATGTAGCCTTCTATTGCTTCTTTTATTTGTGGCAAGCTTATATTAAAATACTTACCCATTGTTATAGCAGCACAACAGTTTGTAAAATTATACGCTCCAACTAGGTTAGAGGTTATGGTAATATCTTCCACTTGTATAGTAACAAAAGGGTCTGCGCTAAGTAATTCTATTTTAAAATAATTGCTATTGCTACTGCTAAACCCTATTTTTTTTACATAAGTCCCAAGTTTACTTTCTTGTATAGGATCATCTGCATTTAAAAAAACGTGTTTTTGGTTTGTAGTTAAATACTTGTACAGTTCACTTTTACCTTGTATAACACCTTCTGTGCTGCCAAAGCCTTCTAGGTGCGCTTTGCCAAAATTGGTAATATATCCAAAATCTGGTTCTGCTAAGTTGCTTAAAAATTCTATTTCTTTTAGGTGATTAGCACCCATTTCTACAATAGCAATTTCTGTATCTTCTTTAATAGTAAGCAATGTTAAAGGAACTCCAATATGGTTGTTTAAGTTGCCTAAAGTTGCAACGGTTTTATATTTTTTTTGAATAACAGCTTTAATAAGTTCCTTGGTTGTGGTTTTTCCGTTACTCCCCGTTAAGCCTATTACTTTTGCATTACATTGTTTACGATGATATTTACCTAGTTGTTGTAATGCTTGTAATACGTCATCAACCAAAATAAAATTACTGTTAATTGCGTATTCTTTTTCATCTACAACAGCATAAGCAGCGCCTTTTTGTAGTGCTTCTGCAGCGTATTTATTACCGTTAAAATTATCGCCTTTAAGGGCAAAAAAGATACAGTCTTTAGTTATTTTTCTAGTATCTGTACAAACGGTAGAATGTGTTAAAAATAGTTGATGGATTTGTGCTATTGTCATAAGGCGAATATAAAAAAAAAGACTGCTCGAAGGAGCAGTCTTTTTTAAAAAATATATTGTTGTAAATTATTTTACTTTTTTACCTCTTGCAGTTTTGTTCTTAGTTTTAGACTTAGAACCAACTCTAGACATTGCACATCTAAATCCAATATCATCTGTAGCCATATACTGTGGTAAGTATCTACGTTGTGCAGGGTCTAACCAAAATGCACGGTCTCTCCAAGATCCACCTTTGTATACTCTAACCTCATCATTAATTAAAGATGTTCTGTAGTTAGACTTATCATAGTTTCTAACAAAATTACCAGCACTATCTCTTTCTATTTTGTTAGTAGGTGAGTTGTACATAGATTTTTTATTTTCTTCGTCACCATCAGCTTCATTAAACCTGTCATAGAATCTTGTAGATCCTGGCTCACCATCTCTATAACCTCTGTTATCACTAGAAGAGAAGTTTGTTCTTAAATAAGTTTCTTCTTCATCTACAGCAACCATTTTAATCTCACCTGGTAAATTAACAGCTACTATTTTTCCGTTTGGTAATGTGTCATAAACAACAGAATCTCTAAGTACGTTTACTTTACCGTCCTCGCCAATTGCTGTTTTCATATATATGTTACCTCTATAGTAGTTAAAATCACTAATTTCATCATCTACTATTGGTCTGTATACATCGGCAACCCATTCAGAAACGTTACCAGCCATATCATAAAGACCTAAATCATTTGGTTTGTAAGACATAACTGCGTTGGTAATATCTGCACCATCGTCAGACCAACCAGCAATTCCGCCGTAATCACCTTTACCTTGTTTAAAGTTAGCTAATTGATCACCTCTACCAACACGTTGTCCGTTACGAGTGTAATCTCCTTCCCAAGGATATTTTTTTCTACCTCTATAGTTATTGTATTCTCTAGAACCTTGGTTAGCTTGTGCAGCATATTCCCATTCTGTTTCAGTAGGCAACCTATACTCTGGTAAAATTACACCACTACTTCTTTTTGCAAAAGATGATACAGAATCGTTCTTTTTAGCTTTTCCTTGTAAAGAATCTATTTGTCCACCATAAACAGACTCTGGTCTGTTTAAGTAAGCTTCAGTACTAAAAGTACCCGCAGACTCTCCGTTTAAGGCTTTATATTTAGCTTCCTTATTAAGGTAGCCTTCTTTTTCTAGCATTAATTCGTTAACACGGTCTGTACGCCATTCTGCAAATTGCGTAGCTTGCACCCAGTTAACACCAACTACAGGATACTCTGCATAACCAGGGTGTCTTAAATAGTTGTTTGTCATAGTTTCATTAAAACCAAGTCTGTTTCTCCATACCAATGTATCTGGCAAAGCACCTTTATATATGTTAGCATATTTTGGGTCTTCTGGTGGATATACAGATTTTAAGTAATCTAAAAATTGTAGGTACATTTTATTAGTTACTTCTGTTTCATCCATATAAAAGGATTGTACGTGTTGTTGTGTTGGAGTGTTATTCCAATCATGCATAACATCATCTTGTACCTTACCTTTAGTAAATGTACCACCTTCTATAAAAACAAGACCTGGTGCGGTAACTTGCTCTTTAAAATCGGAATTGTGCTGAAAACCACCTTCTTTGGCGTTAATCTTCCAACCTGTGGCACGAGATACATCTTTAGATGAAGATGATTTTTTACAACTAGTTATGCTACCTGCAACAACAGCACACGAGAGTACAACTTTAATGAATTGTTTTTTCATAATTAAGACTTGAGTTCTATACTTTACTGCAAATTGCAGTTATACTATACTTATTTGTTTTTAAACTTTGCTTACTATCGGCTTATTAAACGCAAATTTTCTTAGAATATTTTATAGTTCCTAAAAAAAACTTAAACAAGCATTAAAACAAGGTTCAACAAATCTATAACGGCGTAAATATTAGAATAGTATTATTTTTTTAATTCTTTTTTGTAGAATTACTTATGTGCTTAATAATAAGGAAATAAAGAGTTTTAAATTTTATAGTATATTACCGTCAAATAAGTAATGTTAAAAAATAAAGTTCTTAATTTATAAGATATTCTTAAAAAGAGCGTTTATTAAAATATTGTGCCATTTTATTATGGCTTAATTACTATGAAAAGAACCTATATTATAAAAACGATGAAAAAAATACTAGCCTTAACACTTTTGGTGTCCGTATATTTTGGCAATGCTCAAGAGCAAAACAGATCAATTACAACAGCCGTACCTTTTTTAAATATTGCCGCAGATGCACGTGCAGCTGGTATGGGAGATATGGGTGTAGCAACTTCAGCAGATGCCTATTCCTTACAATGGAACGCCTCTAAGTTTGCTTTTGCAGATCAAAAAATGGGTTTTGGTATTAGCTATACACCTTATTTAGAAAACATAGTTACAGATGTAGCTTTATTAAACGCAAGTTTTTATAATAAAATAGATGATAGGAGTGCGTTTGCTTTTGGTTTGCGTTACTTTGGTTTAGGAGAGGTAGAACTTAGACAAACTATAGATGAGCCTGCAAGAATAGCAAAACCTAATGAGTTTGTTTTAGAAGGTGCTTATGCATTAAAATTATCTAACACTTTTTCTATGGGTGTTGGTGGTAGGTTTATAACATCTAATTTAAAATTTCCTTCAGATGATTCTAGTGAAGATACTAGTGCAGCTACAGCTTTTGCAGTAGACATATCTGGTTTTTATAGATCTCCAGAAATTGCCTACGAAAAGTTTGATGGTAGATGGAGAGCAGGTTTTAATATATCTAACCTTGGAAGTAAAATATCTTATGATAATAACGGACAACAAAACTTTTTACCAGGGAACCTAAAATTTGGTGGTGGTTTTGATTTTATTTTGGATCAAGATAATACGTTATCTTTAAATACAGAATTTAATAAGTTATTAGTGCCAACGCCTCAAGATTTTAATGAGGACGGACAAATAGATAGTGAGGACAATGAACGTTACCAACAAATTAGTTTTTTAGAGGGAGCCTTTGATTCTTTTACAGATGCACCAGACGGTTTTAGTGAAGAAATTAAAGAGGTAACTTGGGCATTAGGAGCAGAGTATACTTATCAAGACGCATTTATGCTTAGAACGGGTTACTTTAATGAAAACGAGTTAAAAGGAGCACGTAAATTCTTCTCACTTGGAGCCGGATTTAAGTTTAAAGCAACTCAGGTAGATTTGTCTTATTTATTCTCTACTTCAAAAATAAAAAATCCTTTAGAAAATACTTTGCGTTTTTCTCTTACCTTTAACCTAGGTGAAGAATTATTAAACGACTAAATGAAGAAACATACCTTATCTTTTGATATGTCTGTTTACGACTCTGTAAATGAGTTGCCTGTAACAGACAAAGATCTTATGCTTAAAGCTGTAGAAGCACGTAAAAATGCTTACGCACCATACTCTAATTTTTTTGTAGGTGCGGCAGTTTTACTAGAAAACGGAAAAATTGTACTTGGTAACAATCAAGAAAATGCTGCTTACCCATCTGGACTTTGTGCAGAGAGAGTGGCTATTTACCAAGCAGCAGCAATTTACCCAAACATAAAAATACTTTCTGTAGCAATATCTGCCACTTCTGTAAATTATAAGGTTTTAGAGCCAGCTGCTCCTTGCGGTAATTGCAGACAATCTATGATAGAATATGAGCAAAAACAAAAAGAAGCTATCTCATTATTGCTAATGGGAGAAGAAGGAGCTGTTATAAAATGTAATTCTATATCAGATATTTTACCTTTAGCTTTTAGTAATTCTTTCTTATAAGCGATATTCTTTGATGAATTATTTTTTTATTCCTAATTTTTTGATAAAAATTTAATTAAAAAAAACAATAGGCATCTTGTCTGTGCTTTTTCTTTAATTTTTTTTTGATAGTGGATTTAATGTGTATTTTTGCTACTCTGTAAAACAGACTTTTTAAAATAGTTTTCAATGAAAAAAATAACCAAAGAAGTTTACCTTAATTGGTACAAGGATATGTTATTCTGGAGAAAGTTCGAGGATAAACTTGCTGCAGTATATATTCAACAAAAAGTTAGAGGTTTTCTACACTTGTATAATGGACAAGAAGCTGTATTGGCTGGTTCATTACATGCAATGGATCTTACTAAAGATAAAATGATTACGGCTTACCGTAACCACGTACAACCAATAGGTATGGGTGTAGACCCTAAAAGAGTAATGGCAGAACTTTATGGTAAAGTAACTGGTACTTCTCAAGGAATGGGAGGCTCTATGCATATCTTTTCTAAAGAACACCGTTTTTATGGTGGTCATGGTATTGTTGGTGGTCAAATTCCTTTGGGTGCTGGTCTTGCATTTGGAGACAAATATGCAGGTAACGATGCGGTTACTTTATGTTACATGGGAGATGGTGCTGTAAGGCAAGGATCTTTACATGAAACATTTAACTTAGCAATGCTTTGGCAACTGCCAGTAGTTTTTATTTGTGAAAACAACGGTTATGCAATGGGTACATCTGTTGCTAGAACATCTCATTCTACAGAAATTTGGAAGCTAGGATTAGGATATGAAATGCCTTGTAAGGCTGTAGAAGGGATGAATCCTGTTACTGTAGCTGAAGAAGTTAGTAAGGCTGTAGAAAGAGCAAGATCTGGAGGCGGACCAACTTTCTTAGAAATAAAAACATACCGTTATAGAGGTCATTCTATGTCTGATGCACAACACTACAGAACTAAAGATGAAGTAGCGGAGTACAAGAAGATAGATCCTATTACGCAGGTTTTAGATGTTATAAAAGAAAAGAAATACGCTACAGAAGATGAAATTTCTGCAATGGACAAAGAAGTTAAGCGTATGGTAAAAGAGTGTGAAGAATTTGCTGAAAATTCTGACTACCCACCAGTAAGCCAATTATACGATATGGTTTACGAACAAGAAGATTTTCCATTTGTACAACATAAATTATAAAAGATGGCAGTTATAGTAAATATGCCAAGACTTAGCGATACCATGGAAGAAGGTACTGTTGCTGCTTGGCTTAAAAATGTTGGTGATAAAGTTGAAGAAGGAGACATTCTTGCTGAAATTGAAACAGACAAAGCTACAATGGAGTTTGAGTCTTTTAATGAGGGTGTTCTTTTACATATAGGTATACAAGAAGGAGATACTGCTCCTGTAGATTCTCTTTTAGCTATTATTGGAGATGAAGGTGAAGATATTTCTGGTTTATTATCAGGAGGTGCTTCGGCTCCTGCTGCTGAAAAGCAAGAGGAAAAACCAGAAGAGACTGCTGCACCTGCAAAAGAAACTTCTTCAGTCGCTATTCCAGAAGGAGTAGAGGTTGTTAAAATGCCTCGTCTTAGTGATACTATGGAAGAAGGTACTGTTGCTGCTTGGTTAAAACAAGTTGGTGACAAAGTTGAAGAAGGAGATATTCTTGCTGAAATTGAAACAGATAAAGCTACAATGGATTTTGAGTCTTTTTACTCTGGTACTCTATTATATGTAGGTATAAAAGAAGGAGAATCTTCTCCTGTTGATGAAGTTTTAGCAATTATAGGCCCAGAAGGTACAGATGTAGATGCTGTACTTAACTCTGGTAATAGTGCTCCTGCTGCCTCAACTTCAGAGGCTCCAAAGAAAGAAGAAACTAAAAAAGAAGAAAAAGCTGCTGCTGTAGATAATACTTCTACCGATGGTAAGCGTATTTTTGCTTCTCCTTTAGCTAAGAAAATTGCTGCAGATAAAGGAATTAATTTGTCTGATGTTACTGGTTCTGGTGATAACGGAAGAATTATAAAGAAAGATGTAGAGAACTTTACTCCTTCTGCTAGTTCTAATGCGGCACCAGCAACTGCTAAAGCTTCTACTCCAGAAGCAAAAGCACAACCAGCTATATATGCACCTGTTGGTGAAGAAGGTTTTGAAGATGTTAAAAATTCTTCAATGCGTAAAGTAATTGCAAAAGTTCTTGGTCAGTCTAAATTTACAGCTCCACATTTTTACCTTACTATAGAGGTAGATATGGATAATGCAAAAGCATCTAGAGCACAAATTAATAGTTTGCCAGATACTAAAGTATCATTTAATGATATGGTATTAAAAGCTTGTGCAATGGCGTTAAGAAAGCATCCGCAAGTAAATACAACTTGGAAAGATGATGTAACACGTTACAACAAGCATATTCATATGGGTGTTGCTGTTGCTGTAGATGAAGGTTTAGTTGTTCCTGTACTTAAGTTTGCAGACCAAATGAGTTTAACAACTATTGGTGCTTCTGTAAAAGACTTAGCAGGTAAAGCAAGATCTAAAAAAATTGCTCCTTCAGAAATGGAAGGTAGTACATTTACAGTATCTAACTTAGGTATGTTTGGAATTCAGGAGTTTACGTCAATAATTAATCAGCCTAACTCAGCAATATTATCTGTTGGTGCAATTGTAGAAAAACCAGTTGTTAAAAATGGAGAAATTGTAGTTGGAAATACAATGAAGTTAACGTTAGCTTGTGATCATAGAACCGTAGATGGTGCTGTAGGAGCACAGTTTCTACAAACATTAAGAAGTTATATTGAAAATCCTGTTACTATGCTTGCATAATTAAAACAGTATTAAATTATATTAAAAAGCATCTCATTAATTTATGAGATGCTTTTTTTATCTTTAGTGCTTAAATAAATTAAATATGAAAAAGACGTTTTATTTTTTAGGTTTATTAGCTATTGTTTCTTGTTCTAGTAGGGCGCAAGAAGTTACGGTAGATAATAAAACAGCAACAACTGCAGCCGAAGTAGAGAAAATAGTAGCCTTTTTAGCTTCAGATGACCTGCAAGGTCGTATGTCTGGTACAGAAGGTATTGCAGAAGCTGCTTCTTTTATAGAAAACAATTTTAAGTCTAACGGAGTAAAACCTTATTTTTCATCATATAAAGATACATTAACAAACTTTGATGCAAGTAAAGGTGTTGCATATAATATTGTTGGTTATATAGAAGGTACAGATCCCAAACTTAAAAACGAAGTTATAATTCTTGGTGCACATTATGATCATATTGGTAGTGCCAAAGCAGACGGTGATGATGTTATTGCAAATGGAGCTAATGATAATGCATCTGGTACTTCTGCAGTTATGGAGTTTGCACGCTATTTTGGAAAAACAAAAGCAAATAAGCGTAGCATAATTTTTGCATTGTTTTCTGCAGAGGAAATGGGACTTTTAGGGTCTAAGCACTTAGCTAAGAAGCTAAAGAAAGAAAATCTTAATTTATATGCTATGCTTAATTTTGAGATGATAGGCATACCTATGCAAAACAAAGATTATTTAACTTACTTAACAGGCTTTAATGAGTCTAATTTAGCAAAAATTAGTAATAATTATGCAGGTGAAAATATAGCAGGTTTTTTACCAAAAGCTGGTGAGTTTAGATTGTTTATGAGGTCAGATAATTATCCTTTTCACCAAGAGTTTAATGTGCCTTCACAAACATATTCTACTTTTGATTTTACAAATTTTGAGCATTATCACAAGGTGGGTGATGAACCAAGTGTAATGGATTTTAATCATATGGCTAGTCTAATAAATAAATTTGTTCCCGTGATAAAGGGCATTGTAAATTCAGATACAAAAGAAATAAAATACAATTAATGGCAAATATTATAATTACTGGTTGTAGTAGAGGAATAGGGTTTCAAATGGCACAGTTGTTTGCAAGTAATGGACATAAAGTTTTAGCATTGTCTAGAAATAATGAGCCAATAGCATCGCTTAAAAATCCAAATATTTTTTCATTTTCGTTTGATATTTCAAAAGAAGAAGATTTAAATAAAGTAGAAGGGTTTATAAACACTAACTGGAAACAAGTAGATGTATTAATTAATAATGCAGGAAAATTAGCCAATAAACCTTTTTTAGAAACTACAACAGCAGATTTTGAAGCTGTATATAAAGTAAATGTTTTTGGTGTAGCAAGTATTACAAAATTGGTAATACCTAAAATGCCTAAAAACGGACACGTAGTAACTATTAGTTCTATGGGAGGTGTGCAAGGCAGTGTTAAATTTGCGGGCCTATCTGCATACAGTTCTAGTAAAGGAGCTGTGGTAACGTTAACAGAGCTGTGGGCAGAGGAGTTTAAAGAAACCGGACCTTCTTTTAATGTACTTGCATTAGGTGCCGTACAAACTGAAATGTTGGAAGAGGCTTTCCCTGGTTACAAAGCGCCAATTACTGCTTTAGAAATGGCTGAATATATAGAGAATTTTGCCCTTACTGGACATAAAATGTATAATGGTAAATTGCTACAAGTTAGCAACAGTACACCTTAGTTCAACTAAAGAAATATACAAGTTAATAAAACTGTCTGTTTGTAAAATAGGCAGTTTTGTTTTGCTATGTTATATCTAAAAAGTACTGGATCAGCAAATAATGAAAAGAAAAAGTTGTATTTTACTACAAAATATACTTAAAACCCTAGTGTTAACAGGTAGAATCTGTTATTTTTGTGTATATGGAGAAAACCCTTCTGAAATACTTACCAGAAAGAGCTGTTGCGCCTTGTGCTTCTTTAATTAAAGCCAATGCAGTACATCTTAAAATTGTTGGAGATAGGGTTACGCGTCACGGTGATTATAGAAGGTTGTCTAATGGAATGCATCAAATAACAGTAAATGCATCATTAAATAAATATAGATTTTTAATCACTTTAGTACATGAAATAGCACATTTGGTAGCTTTTGAAAAATACGGGAGACGAATAAAGCCTCACGGTTTAGAATGGAAAAAAACATTTCAGGCGTTAATGTTGCCTTTTATTAGGCCAGAAATTTTTCCAACAAAAGTGCTTCCTGTTATTGCAAATCATTTTAAAAATCCAAAGGCAAGTAGTGATACTGATGCTAAGTTATCGTTAGCATTAAAGCAGTTTGATCCTATTTCAAATAAAACATATATTTTTGAGTTACCTATTGGTAGTGTCTTTAGAATTTATAATGGTAAATTATTTAAAAAAGGAGCAAAAAAAATAAAAAGATACGAGTGTATAGAGCTCTCTAGTGGTAGAACGTTTGTTTTTCAGCCAAATGCAGAAGTAGAACTTATAAAAGACTAATCATATGAACAGTAATTATTACGCAGTTATAATGGCAGGTGGTATTGGCTCAAGGTTTTGGCCGGTAAGTACAGCTGAATATCCAAAGCAGTTTCATGATATGTTAGGTTCTGGTGATACACTAATTCAGAAGACTTTTAAAAGGCTTAATAAGTTTATTCCAAAAGAGAATATATTAGTGTTAACCAATGAAAGTTATAACAGCTTAGTTTTAGAGCAATTACCTATGCTTACACAGGATCAGGTAGTTTTAGAACCGGCTATGCGTAATACAGCGCCTTGCATTTTATATGCAGCATTAAAAATCAAGAAAAAAGATCCTAATGCTGTTATGATTGTTGCTCCTAGTGACCATTGGATTGAAGATGAGCAAGCTTTTGAAGACGATGTTAAACAGTGTTTTACGAAGTGCGAAAATGAAGCTGTATTATGTACTTTAGGTATAAAACCAACATTTCCTAATACAGGGTTTGGGTATATAGAGTTTGATAAGAATCCGGCTATTGAAATTAAAAAAGTAAATCAGTTTAGAGAAAAACCAGATTACAATACAGCAAAGGACTTTATTAGTCAAGGTAATTTCTTGTGGAACGCAGGTATATTTATGTGGAGCGTTAAAACAATAGTTGATGCATTTAAAGCGTTTCAGCCAGAGCAATATAATTTATTTTTTGCAGGTATGGATAGCTATAATACTAATGATGAACAAAAGTTTATTGCAGATAATTATGCATTAGCAGAAAATATATCTATTGATTACGCCATTTTAGAACACTCTAAAGATATTTATGTGTTACCAGCTACTTTTGATTGGAATGATCTAGGTACTTGGGGATCTTTATAT
>NZ_JBDVAA010000189.1:0-24538 GCF_039943695.1 Cellulophaga sp.
AACCAACATATTTAAATAAAATTGGTGCTGTACGTTTACCTTCTTTTCTTTTTTCTATTACTGCAGGCAATAATAACATTACAAACATCCAAGCTACAAAATAAACTACTCTACCTATTAATGCTAAAGAAGCATAAAGACCAGCGACTAAGGAGTTAAAATAATGTTTTACTAAAAGTACATCGCTATTGTTTATAATAATTTGCGTAAGCTCATAAACAGCCGTTAATAAAATAAATGTGGTTACTTTCTTTTTATTTGCAGGTGTTAAAACCTTTGATGCTGCAAATGATATTTTTTTAAACTTTACAGGCATAAGCCCAAAAACAAACGAAATAACAATACCCACAGCTACTAAAAAAGCCGGATTCATAGGAACCAATAACAATAACACCAATGTTATTAATAATTTGCTCCACATATCTGACTGGTATGTTACAGATAGGTTTGTATAATCTTGTTTTCCCTGAAACTTTCCTCTTTTAATAGACATTATAAAGTAAAGCGGAATACCAATTGCAAAAACCCTAAACATTGTTGAAGATTCTGTATTAAATAACTGCTGCAAGTTTTCCGCAAATAAGAATAATAAAGCTCCAATTGTAACTCCAAAAATAACGGCATACTTCTTCATATAATTTTCAAAGGCAGACCATTGGTTTCCTGAAAATATAATATTGAATTTAGTTGTCACCAATTGAAAAGTCATTCCTACAAAAGAAAGTACTAATAATAATGTTATTAGTAATGCTGCATCTGCAAATGCTGCAGGCCCCAACATACGTCCTAAAATTAGGTTATACAGGTAGTTACCCCCATTTACAACAAGCACACTTGTCATAAATATTTGTTCTGGAGTAATTTTTTTATTTACAAAACTAAACGCGGTCATTGCTAAAGATATAAGATGTGTTAGACATAGCCATAATAGATGCAATATCCTTGTTTTCTTGACCTACAATTGTTAAAACCTTGTTGTTTTTTGCAACCTTAATATAAAGTTGCTCTAATTGTTTAGCGCTAGAATACATTATGTTATTTAAGCGGTCTAAAGACAAAGTTACTTTTTCATTATTTTTTAAATAATAATCTATATGGCTCTTTAATGATTTCATATTCTGAGAATTAAGATTCCCTTTTACTTCAATAAAATTGTTGTTCTGATTTATAAGTAATGCCATAATATTTGTTTTTTAGGTTAAGTTTATATTATTTGTTGTAGCAAATATCTATGAACAAAAAAGAAAAAATTAGCGACTGTAGACGGTTAACTGTTTTCTGTAGACGAATGGTAAGTTTTAATCTTTAAAGTAAAATTGCATCTATCTCTTAAATAAATTATAAATAGCTAATAAATAAAGAATGTATTCGTTATCTTTCTGTAGTACTAACCCTACCACTCTAATAATGAAAAAATTTACACTGCTTTTTTTGCTTTTTTTGACTGTTACAGCTGTAGCCCAAGAAGATTTTTCACCTGGTTTTAAAATGCTAGAAAATGGAGAATTTAAAGATGCTAAAGATTTTTTTGAACCACTAAGTAAAACCTACCCTAACAACAAAACTGTACAATTATGTTATGGTAGAGCTGTAGGCCTAAGCGGAAACCCTGAAAAGGCTAATACTATTTTTGCTAATCTTTTAAAAAAACATCCAAATGATTTTGAAGTACAAATAAATTACAACGAATCTTTTTTATGGGCAAACCAATTTAAAGAAGCAAAACCACTATATGCAGATTTGGTTGCTAATAACCCTAGTAATTTTGCCGCAATTTTAGGGTATGCAAATACACTCAGTAATTTAAAAGAGTATAAAGATGCTTTAAAGTGGGTTAATAAAGCCATAGAAGTAGATCCAAAGAATAATGGTGCTAAGGTCTCTAGAAAATATATAAAGCTAGGTTACGCTAATTATTACGTTAATAATCAAAATTATAAAAAAGGAGAAAGTCTTTTAAAAGAAATACTTACCGATTTTACAGATGATAAAGATGCTTTGCTAAACTTAGCTAACATTTATTTAATTACTAAAAATGTTGATAAAGCTAAAAAAACATATTACCAATACGCTAAAACACCAAAAGACTCTGTTACTGCATTAAATGGTGTTGCTTTGGCAGAACATATTGGTGAAAAAGATAAAATAGCATTACAAACAGCAATAAAAGCTAAAGAGAAGGCAGTAGACCTAAAAGATAAAGAGCTTATAGAAAAAAGCACAGAACGCTACGTGCAGGCATTAATATGGAATAGAAAATTTGTGTCTGCAAAACAAGAAATTAACGCTTTAGAAGAAAAATACCCAAACCGTAATTGGGTTATGGCACTAAAAGCTACATTAGGTATGTACACTGCTAAATTTAAAACTAGTATTACTAATTATAATAAAATATTAGTAAATGACAGCTTGTCTTTTGATGGTAATTTGGGAAAAGCAAATGCACTTTTTGCTTCTGATAAAATTGTGTCTGCATATGTTACTACATATAAAACTTTAGATATTTTTCCTAAACAGAAAGACGCATCAGGCTTAATAAAAAAATTAAATAAAAATTACACGCCTTTTGCAGAACAACAAGTTAGCTACACGTTTGACAATGGAGACAATACAGCTGTTTCTTTTAGAACTGCAGTTATGGTTCCTTTATCTACTAAATTCAAAACAACGGTGTCCTATCAATATAGAACAACAGAAAACACAACTACTAATAACAAAGCAAATGCTCATGTTGCTCAAGCAGATATTGAGTATAAGTTAATGCCTCAAACTAATTTATTAACCTCTATAGGGCTTAACAACTCTAGATTCTCTAATACATCATACACTCAGCCTATTTTACAGGCTAAATTACAAATGAAACCTTTGTCTTTTTTAAACTTAGATTTAGGCTACCAAAGAGAAGTACAAAACTTTAATGCTGAACTTATAGAAAGAGAAATTGTAATGAACCATTACAGCTTAATTTATAACCTTAGCACTAATTTTAATTTAGGTTGGTATAGCCAACTTATACACACTAAGCAGACAGATGATAATGAAAGAAACCTACTTTTTACATCTTTATATTATAATGTTTTACGTAAACCTGCTTTAAAATTTGGACTTAATTACCAGTATATAACTTTTAAAGACCAATTGCCATTAATATACTTTAGTCCAGAAAAGTACAAAGCTGTTGAACTTTTTGGTGATGTTAGAGGTAAAATAAATGAAAAAACAAATTATTTTGCTAGTGCCGCTACAGGCTTACAATATGTAGAAGAGCAAGATGCTAGTTCACTTTTTAGAGCTGAAGCTGGTTTAACTCATCAGTTTTCAGACCGATTTATTGGTGATGTATATGGCAAATATAGTAACATAGCATCTGCTACTGCTGCTGGTTTTGAGTTTACTGAAGTTGGTATTAAACTAAAATACTACCTAACTAAACAACCATTATTTTTAAATAAATTGAAGAAAAAATATCAGATAAAATAAAAAATGCCTTAACTACTGTTAAGGCATATACTTGTTTTTTAATAGAAAATAGTGGCTTACAATAAATTTAGCCTTCTCATTAATTCTGGTCTGTTAGATCTGCTAATTGGCACTACATTTTTTTCTATAAGTACACTATTATCTTCAATATCTATAATTTTAGTGAAATTTATAATGTAAGACCTGTGTATTTGTAAAAACAATTTTTCAGGCAGTTTATCCTTTACCTTTTTTAAGGTATTACGCACCCTATAAGTCTCTTTTATTGTTTTTACTTCTATATAGTCTCCTTTAGCTTCAATAAGCTGTATATCGTTAAATTTAATTTTAATTAAACGCCTGTCTATATTTATATATAATTCTTCACCAAGATCTGAGCCAGCTGAAGTCTGTGGCGTAGATACCTCTTCTTTTGGTTTTTGTGCAAGCGCAGCTTTAACTTTTAATATAGATTTATTAAAACGATCTTGAGTAACTGGTTTAACCAAATAATCTACAATAGCTTCATATTCATATGCCTCTATAGCAAAATTTGTATCTGAAGTAGTTAATACTATTTTTGGCGGATTTTTTAATGTTTGCACAAAATCAAACCCACTAAATCCAGGCATATGTATATCTAAAAAAATAACATCTACTGTATTCTGATTTAAAAATTTTATGGCCTCCATAGCTCCTCCAAAAGCGTCTACAACCTCTAACTCTTTTACGTTAGAGCAAAGTTGTGCAACAATTAACCTAGCTGTTGCCTCGTCGTCTACTATAATACATCTCATAGTTTAAATGGTTTTTAAATAGCTAGTTATTTTGTCTAATATTAGCTTAAATTCTATATGTAAATCATACGTTCCTTTTAATAGCTGCTCCTCATAAGTTACAGCCAGTGCATATGCTTTTTCTAATCCTAGTATATTAAATTTATGTTTTAATTTATGTACTATTTCTGCAGATGCTTTATTGTCTTTTGCCTCTACCGCTGTTGTATACGTTTGTTTTTCATCAGGGAACTCGTCTTTTATAATTTTTACAAATTCATTTAAAAAACTTGTATTACCATCTGCTAATTTGTGTACATAATTTAGGTTAGGCTGCTCCATTGTGGTCTTTTTTAATCGTAAAATAAAATATTGTTCCTTCTCCTTCTTTTGATTCTAACCAAATTTTACCTCCATAGAAAGTTACAATTTTTTCTACTAATGCTAATCCAATTCCGTTAGATTCTATATCATTATCTAACTTTTTAAACATTTCAAAAATTTTGTCTTGGTATTTCGCTGGTATTCCTTTACCATTATCCTTTACTATAAACTTCCAATAGTTAGGTTCTTCCTCAAAAGCAACACTAACAACACCTTTATCTTTATGCTCTGTTGCTTTAACCGCATTTGTTAGTAGGTTCATAAATAATTGCTCTAATCTATACTTATCTAAAAAAAGCATAGGCATATTTTCTGAAACTATAACATTAACATTTTTAGGTATGTAAATAGTACTTTTTATATTTTTTAAAAGCTCTAAAATATTTACATTGCTCTTGGTTTCTTCATTAGACCCAATTGTTGCATGCTTTAAAATACCACTAACTAGGTTGTCCATTTTAACTAAATTCTGAGAAATTAAATCGCAGTTATTTAAGCTATCTTCTGTAAACTTGTGTTTTTCTTCTTCAACAATCCAACTCATAAGCGTATTAATGTTACGCATAGGAGATTTTAAATCATGGGATACTACATGAGCATAATTGTTTAATGATTTATTTTGCTCTTCTAAATCTTTAACCAAGTTATCTTTTTCTTGAGTCACCAGGGCAATATACTCTGCTTGCTTGCTAATATGTTTTGCCAGTTTTTGAGCACTAACCATATTTTTATTACTGGTTACTATATTTTCTGAATTATCTAAATTTAAATTTAGACTATTTACCGCCTGTTCTAATGCTTGCAGCGTCTTTTTTTGCTCTTGTGCTTCTTGCGCTAACTCTATATTTGCAGCCTTTAATTCTTGTGCACTTATAGTGGTTGCACGCTGTATCATTGCTATTTTATCATCATAATCTGCGTATGATTTTTCTATAGCTCCAAAGAACTTTTCTAAATCTGGATTATCCTTTAACCCATCAGGCAAATTTTTGCGTATTTGTCTTTTTAAGAGTGAATGCATTATTCGCTTATTAAGGTTAATGTCATTGTTTGGTTGTGAAGTTTACAGGCATTATCACCTTCAAAAGGAGCCATTTCTCCGTAAGAATAATAACCAATAATTTTAGATTGGTTACCAATAACATCCAAAACTTCTTCTACTTCTTCTTCTGTTCTTTGGTCCATTACCAATTTACGTCCAATACAACTTACAAGCAATGCTAATTCTGGTCTTTTTTCTCTGTTTTTAGTTGCATATTTTGCAGCTATACTTGCGCCTTCTGCAATATCATCTACTGTAGACATCATTAATTGTACTATAGATCCTTCTGGAACATCACCAGCCAAAATCATTGTATTTTGGTCTTCATCAATATTTAAAATTGTACGTACAATTGGTTGTGCATTTTCACTAGTCTTTACACTTAAGGGGTATAGTAGCGCAGATTTAGGTAGCTCATTTGCCTTATCTCCTAAATATTTTTTATACAAATCTAACGCAGGTTTACCATCTAACTCATATAAAATATTCCCTTTAGATTTTGTTATAATACGCTCTGGACCAAAACCGGTCCAACCACCATAATTTGCACTTGTAACTTCTAAGGTATCTCCATAAAAACCAACTGCTACAATTTCTCCTTCTTTAGGGTTGCTATTGTAAGATGCCAATGTTTTCTCAAACCTATCATCATCACCGCACAAACCACCAGACAAACCTATAGATATGTGTTTTTCTTTTTCTATACCTTCAATTAAAGCACTGCCATTAACAGTACTACCTTCAGAAATAACATAAACGTGTTTTAAACCTTTTTTAGGAAATTCTGATATTAATTGCGAACCTAAAGCTGTCTCGTTATTATCAAATTCTTTTACGTTTTTGCTTTTTACTAAGTAAGAAGATTTCTCAAACTCTATAGCAGTTAAAACAATTGTATTGTCTGATACTTTATCTTCTAAAATTTCACCTGAAGTACTGCCAAAAACAATATTTCCTGCAGGAAACATTTCTTTAATTTCTGCATACAGATTTTGATCTTCTAACAAAAGTCTGTTACCAAAAACCAAGACTAATGGTGCTACCAAATTAATTTTATCTGTTACAAAAACAAAATCAGCTCCTTTATCTTTTTTAGCTTGTACTATTTTCATAACTATTAATTATTAAGATTTTTTTTAAGTGTAAAAAAGAATTTAGTGCCTTTTCCTAATTCGCTTTCTACCCATACTTTACCTTCGTAACGGTCTACAATTTTTTTAACTATTGATAAACCAATACCTGTAGAACGTTCATTATCTCCTATAGATTGAAAAATCTCAAAGATTTTTTTATGAAATTTTTCAGGTATACCAACACCATTATCTTCTATACAAAACAGCCAATGATCTGGCTCTTCCTCAAAAAGCACTTGTACTAGACCTTTTTCTGCTTCAATATGCACTACTGCATTACCTATAATATTCTGAAACAATTGATGCATTTTAGTACTATCTGCTTGTAATAGCGGTAACTTTTTGGGTACAATTACCTGTACATGATCGGGTATGTAAATGCTTTCTGTAATATCTGTAATAACAGTATTTAAATCTACTTTAGCATTAGACATTTGGGCACTACCTGCTGTAGAATACTCTAAAATTCCGTGAATTAGCTTATCCATAAACGCAACCTTCTCTTGCATTAAGGTTAAGTTTTGCACACCTGCTTCATCTAACACATCTTTATAATCCTCATACGTCCAAGTTGCCAAAGCACTTATACTCCGTAACGGGGATTTTAGGTCATGAGAAACTATATGAGCATACTCTTGTAAGCCGTCATTACTAATTTTTAATTCTTTTAGCAGTTGCTCTTTTTGTAGTTCTAGCTCTTTTTGTTCTGTAATATCTAAGTGTATCCCAATAGACCCTACAACCTTACCTTCTTCATTATAATTAGGTGCACCACTTACCAGCCAGTGTCTAGTTTCCCCTTTTTTATTCTTTATTTTTATCTCGTAAGAATCTGATATTCCTTTTAATCTATTTTCAGATTTAGTCTCAATTTTAGCACTATTTTTAATTTGTAAAATAGCAACAGCATCTTCTCCTATTAACTCATCTTTACTGTAGCCACTCATAGCACAAAAACTCTGATTTACAAGTTGTATTTCATTGTCTATAGTAACCTCTACCATTCCAAGGTTCATATTAGCAATAATGCCTCTGTACTTCTCTTTTTCTGCTTTAATCTTCTCTTCGGCTTGCCTTTCTTTAGTAATATCTTCAATTACACAAACTTGATATTCTACTTTTCCTTGGTTATTTTTTACAGCACTTATACTTGTTTTTGCTAAAATTTGCGCTCCATTATTTTTAAAAAAACGTTTTACTGTAGAAAAGTTGTCTATGATACCAGAAGCTAAGTCCGACTCTAATTTTTTTGTAGTAACTTCATCCTCTGACTCAGATATGTCTGATAATTTTAATTTATTTGTAACAGTTTCTGGATACCCCAAAAGATAGTTAAATGCAGCATTGCACTTTACTATTTCATCGTCTACGGTTAAAACTATTCCTAATGGTGAGTTCTCTACAATTATATCTAATTGTTTTTTTTGCTCACCAAGCATTTCTTTTATTTCTGTTTCTTTGCTAATGTCTCTAATAATACCTTGTGCGCCTATAGGTTTTAGGTGTTTATCATATATTACACTTGTATTTATTTGCACCCATTTATGCGTACCATCTTTAACTATAATTTTGGCTCTATAGTTTTTTAGCGTTCCTATTTGCATTAGAGTTTTAAAAGACTCTATAGTGTATTGCATATAGTCCTTGTGCACTAAACTAGGTAGGTTAATGGTCTCCTTGGTATTATCATACCCTAAAAATTCACGGGCAGAATTGTTCATATTAATAACATTAAAATTAAGATCCATAACTACGTACGGATCTATGATATTAACAAAACCACCATCTAATTCTGATGTAGTCTCAGTTAATAAATTTTCTAATTTATTATTTGCTTGCTTAAGGTGTAACGCAGTATCAAAAAGCTCTTTAGACTTAACTTCTAAAATTTTCTCGGCTTGTAACCTGGCTTTTTTTTGTCTTTCTAGCGCCCTTTTTAGCAATAAAATTTCTTTGTTGCTATCCATTCTGGGTAATGTCAAATTTAACTTCTGTACCATTATCATTTAGTAGTTTGTATGATACGGTGGCACTACTGTTAAAATGCTCAAAAGATTTTTCAATAAGTCCGTGTGCTAATTGATATAAACCTCTAGACGAAGAATATACCATAGATATTGAAGTATCTGTTTTTTCTAAAATCTTAAACGTAGGTAATTCTGCATCTGGATACAGTTTTTTAACGTGTACGTGTATGTGATCTTCTATAGAATATATTAGGCTTAATGGAGAATTATAGCTTTTTATTACCTCTGGATGTGCGCTAGCTAAACCATCAAATAAAAACAACCCAAATGCGTAGATTAAATCACCTACTGGTGTTTTAACTTCGGTGCTTAAACTAGTTATTAAGCTAACCATTTCATTAAAACTATAAGTCCCAACAGAAGTATAGATTCCTTCTGACGGTAAATTAGAATTTTCTATTATAGTATCTACAGTTTCTAAACCAAACTTAGATTCTACCATTTCTAAAAATTCTGTAAACACAACTCCTTTCATACTTAGACATTTAGATGCATAAAAGTAAGAAAAATGATACCCAACCAGTAACTTTTGTTGTGAAAGGTGTTAAAAGTACTATCCTTTTACTAGTTCATTGTTGTCCCAGTAGTTTAAAACACTCTGTAATTTGGTTTCGTAATCCTCATATTTAAGAGGTTTTATTACATAACCAGCAATACCAATTCTGTAACATTCTTGTAAATCGGCTCTATTTTCTGATGTAGTTAATATAATAGTAGGTAAAAACCTAAGCTTGTCATCTGCTTTTAAAATAGATAAAAACTCTATACCACTCATCCTTGGCATATTTAAGTCTAACAAAATTATATCTGGCAACGTATTACCAGACTGTAAAATATCTAGAGCTTCTTCACCATTTTTTGCCTCTGTAATATTATGCTTTAATTGAAGCTTTGACACTGTTCTTTTCAGCTTCATTGTCTCAATCATGTCGTCTTCAATAAATAAAATATTCATAATTCTAGATTTTATATGAGCAAATATACTTTCTCTATTTTACTTAAATTTTCTTGTAAAGTTGAAAAGTAATTTAGTGTAGATGAATGGTAGTTTATTGTAGTTGAATAAAGTTGCATTTTTTGTAAAAAAATTTAACTCCGATGAAAAAACAAAAAGTATCGATGAAATGCATTATAGGTCTATTTTATCTCTTTTTCTACAAAGGGATGTTCTGTACTGCATATTTCACCGATTAATTTGTGCAGTTCATCTGTAAACTTAGCTATAGTATCTTCTGTAATTATTGTATTTCTGTTTTCCGTAAACTTTAAAATCCCTGCTTTTATATTTTTAAAAGAGAAAATTCCTGCCTCTACTTTATCCACTGGAACAACATCATTATACATATAAGCATAGCACAATAACTGAAAAGCCTTACTCTTATCATACTCCTCTATGATATCTTCCCAATTACTTAAATTAAGATTTTTTTGCTCTACTTTACCTGTTTTATAATCTATAACACGCAAAACACCATCTATCTCATCTATCCTATCTAACTTACCTTTTATATGCACAGGAAAATTTATTCCAGGAACGTTTATTGCTGTTTTTAAGGACATTTCTAGTCCAATAATTTTTATTCTATGCCTTTTTGCACTTTCTATTTCTATCTTAATAAAGTTTTCTACGTACTTTAAAACTACATTAAAAGCTATTAGATTTTTACCCTCTTCTAAGCTTACATTTTTATAATGTATACCAAAATGTTTACGCACAGTAGCATTAACTCTAGGCAGCAATTCTTTTAGTTTATCTGGGTCTAAAAAGGTATTTATAAATGGCTGATAAAGCTCATCTAACGTTTCATGTACAATAGTACCAAATGTATTGGCTGCCACAGTTTCTTCTACCTCCTCTAGTTCGTTAATTTTTAAAATATTCTTTTTGTAAAAATCTAACGGATTTCTAATATAGTTTGATAAAGATGTTGGCGAAAAACCATAAGCTGCAATACCCCTAATTAGCTCCATTAAATTTGCATCTTTTTGTATTGATACTTCTTTCTTTTCTGGAGATTTAATTTCAGGAAAAGCAATAGTTTCTGTAATGTACTTTGATATGTTATCGTCTGCCAACAACTGTCTAATTAGTCTACTAACTTCACCACCCTCTAACACATCTGGTTCTGTATTGTATACCAAGTATATGTTTTTTGCTCGCTGAAGAAGTCTGTAAAAGTGATACGTATATACGGCATCTTTTTCTTTGTACGTAGGCAAACCATACATTTTTTTTATATCAAAAGGAATAAATGAATTATTAGATTTACCAGATGGCAAAATTCCTTCATTAACAGAAGTTAGAAGTACGGTTTCAAAATCTAAGTTTCTACTCTCTAACATTCCCATTATCTGCAAACCTTTTAAGGGTTCTCCTTTAAAATCTAATGTTTCACTAGACAATAACTCCTTGTACAATCCAAAGAGCGACTGTAAATCGTCTAAAAATGGGTATTTAGATGCCAAATCATTTAACTGGTTAAACAACTGATGAAACCTGTATAAATACTCCAATTCTAATCCGTTACCTTCAGTATTTATACGTTCCTTAATTCCTGAAATTAAAGCCAAGCATTTTTGTAAAAAAAGAGGAACCGTTGCTGTAGCGCTAAAAAACAAAAGATCTAAATAGGTAGATTTAGTAGTATTTACTAATTGCAACTTATGTACATCTACATAAATCCAATTTCTAGACTTAATTTGAGTACAAATAGTATCTGCAGCATTAATTGTATCATCATCTGTAGAAAAAAGTAATTGTATGTAAGGATGATTTAATACGGTTGTTACGTGTTGGTAATACCATCCTTTATCGTCTCTACGTATATAAAGCTCAAACAACTGTGTAAATAAACTCTCTAAAGGCGATTTATGCAACGGAAAACCCATTGTAATGTTTATACCATTTATTTCCTCTGGAATTGCATTAATTAAGGGATTTAAAAGTGTTTCATCTCCTAATACAACCGCAGTATTGGTTAACATACTTTTTTTCTCTTGGTGCAAATTTCCTAAAATACTACCCACGTATTTTGCCTGAGAAACGTTTTTAGGCACACCTGTAATTGTAATATTTTTAGGTGTTAAATATGTACCGCTATTAACCTCTAGGCTTTTGTCTTTAAAATAACGCCACTCTTTACTAAACTGACGAATAAAAAAACCAGCATCATGTACTGGATCTTTAAAGAAATACTCATCTAAATCCCAAAAAATTTCTGCACTAGTTTTCTCTAAAATGGTTTCAATAATTAACTCCTCTGCTGTGTTTAAAGCATTAAACCCAATAAATAAGTGTTTATATTGTTTGGTGTCTTGTATATAACTATCTAAATTAACACAGGCCTCTCTGTAGACCAAACCTTGGTGACCAAGACCTTCTTGCTTCAACGATGCATTAAAAGCTGTGTAAAGCGCTTCTAACGAATCCCAAAATGCCATATAATTAGTAATTATACTGCTTTTGTCTTTCTCTACAGTCCAGTGGTTAATTTCTTGTACAGCATTTAAATGAGAAAATATCTTTTTTGTATCTACAAGATACCTATCAATTTCGTTAAAGTCTTGTAATAGGGTAGTTCCCCATTTAGAAAAAGCATAGAAACCATCTTGATCTCCTTTAACTGTTGTTGTATATGCTTTATACAGTTCAAATAACTGCTGCGTATTAGAAGCATACGCTAAACCCGAAATTTTTTCTACAAAGTCTTCTATACTTTGTATTTCAGGTGCAAATATTGTAGAATTTACGTGTTTAGAGATTGCATTTTTAAGAAATGTACCTGCACGCTTGCTTGGTAAAACAAAAATAAGGTTCTCTAATGAACCTTCTTTATCTATAATTTTAAGTAGTGTATCTTCTAAAAAGCTTTGCATGGGTTAAAAATAAAAAAAGCTCCGCAATTGCGGAGCCTTTTCTATAAAATTAGAGTTTTAAACTCTTATTATTTTACTAAGTTGATTTCAACTCTTCTGTTTTGCTTTCTACCAGCTCTAGTTTTGTTAGTAGCCATTGGCTTATCTTCACCGTAACCTACAGCAGATAATCTAAATTCTCCAATTCCTTTTTCTACTAAAAATTCTTTTACTGAAAGAGCTCTAGACTCAGATAATTTCTGGTTTAAAGAAGCAGAACCAACACTATCAGTGTGACCTTCAACAGTAAACTTAGCGTTAGGGTACTCTTTTAAGATAGTAATGATATCTACCATAACAGCAGTAGACTCAGCTTTAATAGAAGATTTACCTGTATCAAATAAGATAGTTCTAGCGTAATCGTTCAATTTCTTTTGAACTTCTTCAGTTACTTCAGGACAACCGTTGTTAGCAACAGTACCAGCAACCTCAGGACATTTATCATCCTTGTCTAATACACCATCTTTATCTTTATCAGCCCAAGGACATCCGTTGTTTTCAGCAGGACCTGCCTCAGAAGGACATTTATCATCTTTATCAGCAACACCGTCACCATCAGCATCAGGACAACCGTTTAATGCAGCAGTACCTGCTTCATTAGGACAAGCGTCATCTTTATCAGCGATACCATCACCGTCAGCATCAGGACAACCGTTCATTTCTTTAGATCCAGCTTCGTTAGGACAAGCATCTTTGCTGTCTTCGATACCATCACCATCAGCATCAGGACAACCGTTGAAAGCTTCTAAACCAGCAACTTCTGGACAAGCATCATCTTTGTCATAAACACCGTCACCATCTGTATCAGCACCACCAAATTTGATAGCAAGACCAGCTAAGTGTTGGAAATGTTTAACGCTGTAATCTTCAAATCCGTGCTTGTAACCAGTTTGTAATGTTAAACCAATGTTCTCAGAGAACCAAATGTTAACACCAACACCACCATTTACAGTACCAGCACCAATTTCATCAACCCACGTGTAACCACCACCGATTTCTACGAAAGGATCAATTGTTGTATTTTTTAAGAATGCATATTTAATTGCACCATCTAAACCGTAGTAAGAAAGATCATCAGCTGACCAGTCTCCTAAGTTTTCAATTCTATTTAAAGAACCTCTAACTCCTACAGAGAAACCATTACCTACAGATCTAGAAACTCCAATATAAGAGATAGAAGGAAGAATGTTCCAGTGATCAGTAGCATTGAAGTACTCATCAAACAATTCTCCAGTTTGGTAAAGGGCATCATCATCATTAGTTGGCCACATATCAACTGCGTTTACACCAAAATTAATCTGCCAAGGATTATTTTCGTCTTGCGCTTGCATGTTGTTTACACCTACTAGTAGTAAGGCAACAACCATTAATTTGCTAAGATTTTTCATGCTTTAAAATTTAAGTTTTAAGTGTTTGTAAGCTGCAAATGTAAGTTGTTACTATTTATTAACAAAATCAAACAGCTCTTTTTTTTAACACAATTAATAAAAAAATTAACTTAATTAAATGATACCAAGTTCTTTTCCAACTTCGGTGAAAGCCTCAATTGCTTGGTCTAAATGCTCTTTTTCGTGTGCTGCAGACAGCTGAACTCTTATTCTTGCCTTGCCTTTTGGCACTACAGGAAAGAAAAACCCTATTACGTAAATACCTCTTTCTAATAGCATATCTGCCATTTTTTGCGAAAGCTTTGCATCATAGAGCATTACAGGCACTATAGCAGAATCTCCATCTATAATATCTAAACCAGCTGCTTTCATACCTTTTTTAAAGTATGCTGTATTTTCTGCCAATTTATCTCTTAAGGTTGTGTCCTTGTCTAACATATCAAACACTTTTATAGATGCACCAACAATTGCTGGAGCTAAAGAGTTAGAGAACAAATATGGTCTAGAGCGTTGTCTTAAAATTTCTATAATTTCTTTTTTACCTGTGGTATAACCTCCCATTGCACCACCTAAAGCTTTACCTAAGGTACCTGTTATAATGTCTATACGGTCTAAAACTCCTTTTTCTTCTAGAGTTCCACGGCCAGTTTCTCCTATAAAACCTGCAGAGTGGCATTCATCAATCATTACTAATGCATCATACTTATCTGCTAGATCACATATTTTATCTAATGGAGCAAGTAAACCGTCCATAGAGAATACACCATCTGTAACTATTATCTTAAATCTAGAACCATCTGCATTTGCTTTTTTAAGCTGCTCTTCTAAATCTGCCATATCGTTATTAGCATACCTATATCGCTTTGCTTTACATAAACGTACACCATCTATAATAGATGCGTGGTTTAATGAGTCTGATATGATAGCATCTTCTGCAGATAACAATGGCTCAAAAACTCCTCCGTTGGCATCAAAAGCTGCTGCATATAATATGGTATCTTCTGTACCGTAAAAATTAGCTACTTTTTGCTCTAGCTCTTTATGTATGTCTTGAGTACCACATATAAAACGTACAGATGACATACCAAAACCGTGAGTATCCATTGCATCTTTTGCTGCTTGCACAACTTCTGGATGAGATGATAAGCCTAAGTAATTGTTTGCACAAAAGTTAATTACCTCTTCTCCTGTAGAAATTTTAATAACTGCATCTTGTGGAGATGTTATTATACGCTCTGTTTTGTATAGACCTGCTTCTTTAATTGAGTCTATTTCTTGTTGTAAGTGTTCTTTAATTTTACCGTACATAATTTTTAACTTATAAATTCTGGAGTAATGTTATCATTAATATATACTATTACTTTAGCCGCTATTTTATAATTCATAGCTTCTAAAGCATAAGCATAACTATTTACTTGTTGGTGGTAGCTATTATTTGGCGTACCCGTTTTGTAATCTATAACAGTTGCTTCGTTATTTGTGTTAATTACAACTCTATCTGGGCGCAAAAGTAATCCTTCTGCTGTAATTATATCCTTTTCGTTCTTAACAATATTTCCTTCCCTATAATATATAGCTAAATCTGGGTGCTCTATAACGGTAAGGACTTTTTGTTTAGTTACCTCTTTATCTGCTGGTGTTAAATGTCCGTCTCTTATTAATATAGCTATTGCTTTATCAACATCCTTTTTGGTTTGCACATAACTAAGTAATAAGTGTATTAGGTTTCCTTTTTCTAATGCTACATCTCTTCCTGTTTCCCATAGCATACCAGACCTGGTAAGTATTTTAAAGCTAGGTCTATCTTTAGTAGAGTATTGGTAAGCAATGTGGTTTAACTTATCTGTTTTTAAAGCAACCTCTTCTGCTACTTGTAAATTTCCAAAACTATAAACTAGCTGAGTATCGGTCCAGACACCTTGTTGCTGTAAATACTTTATAAACAAACCAGAATACCTATTCATATTTGGTTCTCCTTTTGCATTTAGTTCTTTTTTACTAATTACATACAGTGCTTTTACGGCTCTAGTTAATGCAACGTATAATACATTAAAGGCATCTAACTCTTGTTTGCTATGCTCTTCTGTAAACAGTTTAGCTGCCAACTCGCCATATTCTTCCATTTCTTGTTTTTTGGTTACTAACATTTCTGTAAAACCATTAAACTGTTGAGAATCTACTGGCAACCATATTTTTTCATCCTTACCATATATAAAAGAATTTGCAAACGGAAAAATTACAATAGGAAACTCCAACCCTTTGGATTTATGCACCGTCATTATTTGCACGGCATTAATATTATCTGGAGCTTTTAAAGATAATTTATCTTTTTTCTTATCCCAAAAGGCTAAAAAAGTCTGTGCACTAACACCATCTTTTTGTTCAACATCTAAAACTTCATCCATTAAACTAATAAGGTATGCGTCTGATGTTTCTGCCAATTTAAATTGATGAATTGCTTTTTCAAAAGCATCAAAAACAGACAGTTGTTTAAGCTTATTTATTGCAAAACCGTATTTGCTTAACAAAAATTCCTCTAAGGTATTTAAGTTAGCTTGTATAAAGTTGTGTGTATCCTCTTCCTTATCTGCTAAAAAATATAAAATCTCATAAGAGGTATCTTTATCTTTTGGCTGCGTACTATAAGTTAATAAATTTAGTAAAAAACTTACCTTGTCACTACTCTTTAGCAATAGAGATTCTGATGATATTACTGGAATTTTTTGAGCCGTTAAAAAATCTGCCAGCACATAACTGTGATTGTTAGAACGCACTAGAATACAAATATCTTTATAGTTGTATTTTTTTTCTGATGTTAATGATGTAATTGTTTCTAAAACCGAAGCACAATACAAATCGTTATCGTTTTCTTCCTTATCATTAGGAATGAAAGACAACTCTACCAAACCACCTTTTTTTGCATTCACACCTTGCTTATTACCAGAAATATACAAATCTGCATAGGTGGTATTGTTTAGCAAATTGCTAGTTACTGTAAAAAAGCTATTATTAAAATTAATAATTTCTGAAAAGCTTCTGTAATTTCTAGGTAATTCTGCCGTCTGCGGCTCTAACACATATGGCAACTCTTTTTTATTAGTTAACTGTATAAATTGTTCTGCCTTGCCACCACGCCACCTGTAAATAGCTTGCTTAGCGTCCCCCACCAATAATAGCGACCCTTTTTTACCATAGTCATCTAAACTTTCTAACGCATTACCTATTAAAGGTATTAAGTTTTTCCATTGAAGCTCAGATGTGTCTTGAAACTCATCTACAAAATAGTGCCTGTATTTTTCTCCAAGCCTTTCATATATAAAAGGTGCTGGCTGATTTTTAATTTCCTTAGAAATTATAGCGTTAAAAGATGCCAGAGTTAGCTGATCTCTTTCTTTACAAATGGTATTAATTTCTTTCTGTATTTCATTTAATACCGTTAACGGTACAATATTACTATATACATTTTTATACAACGCTCTTTGGTACATTGTATCTTTTACACTTGTATAAATTTCTAAAAGCATTGGAGCTATGTGGTCCGGTGCATTTTTAACAGAGGCTTTAAATATTTTACCATTTTGCAAATTTTCACCAAGCTTATTGTTATATAATTTAGCGGGGTTAAACTCTCCTTCTATTATTTTTTTAAAATGATTTGGTAAGGTTTGCCTAGGGAAATCTGTAACATCTATTCCCTCAGTCTCTATAATAGCATCTACAGTTTTTGCCTTTAATATAGCAGCCTCCTCTAAATTTTTTAGCGTGGTAATAAGTGTCTTTTTTAACGCTAAAAAATCTGTAATGCTTTTAGTTTTAAAACTCTTTAAATGCTCTATATTGTTTTCATTAAACAACATTTTGCCCACCTTATTTAAATCAAAAGAAATATCCCAACTTTTGTCATCATCAATTTTTTCAAAAGTAAACTCTAGTAATGTATTGGTTAAAAGTTTATCTGTACCTGCTTTTGCAAGCAACCTCTCTACAGCTTCTGCTAATAATAATTGGGTGTCTAAAACCACTTCAAAATTCTGTGGTATTTTTAAATCCTTTGCAAAAGTCCTAATAAGTCTGTGTGTAAACTTATCTATTGTACTAATATCAAAAAAAGCATAGTTATGCAGTATACTCTTGTGTACCTGTTTTGCTCTTTTTTGCAACTCTTCAGTAGATACATTAAGTTCTTTTGCTACATCTAAAAATAAATCTGAGGGAGTTGTACTTTCATCAACCTTACTAAAAGCATATAAATTATCTAAAATACGCTGTTTCATTTCATTAACAGCCTTATTTGTAAAAGTAATAGCTAGTATTTCTCTGTAACTTTTTGCTGTAGCAGAAGATAAAATTATTTTAAGATATTCCTTTGCCAAGGTATATGTTTTACCTGAGCCTGCAGATGCGCTGTATATTTTGTAAGGCGAAGTTTCCAACTAGTTTTTAGCTGCAAATTACATAATATTACAATGTTCTTAACAGAAACGTTATGGAAAATGCCTTAGAATATTGTAAATTTGAGCTAAGACATTTTTTTAACATAAAAATAGATATAATTATGGCTTTTGAATTACCAAAATTACCTTACGCATATGATGCGTTAGAACCACATATTGATGCTAGAACTATGGAGATTCACCATACAAAACATCACAACGGATATACAACTAAACTTAATGGTGCTATTGAAGGAACAGATTTAGCTGGGAAATCTATTGAAGATATCTTAACTAACCTAGATATGAACAATGGCGCTGTACGTAACAACGGTGGTGGATTTTACAATCACTCTCTTTTCTGGGAAGTAATGTCTCCTAACGGTGGTGGCGAGCCAACTGGCGAGTTAGCAACAGCTATTAATGAAGCTTACGGTTCTTTTGATGCTTTTAAAGAGGCTTTCTCTACTGCAGCAGCAACTAGATTTGGTTCTGGTTGGGCTTGGTTGTGTGTACAAAAAGGAGGTAAAGTAGAAGTTTGTTCTTCTCCTAACCAAGACAACCCGTTAATGCCAGGAGTTGGATGTGGCGGTTTTCCTATTTTAGGGTTAGATGTTTGGGAACATGCTTACTACTTAAACTACCAAAATAGAAGACCTGATTACATTGGAGGATTTTTTAATGTAATTAACTGGAATAAAGTATCTGAACTTTACGCTAGCAACAAGTAAAGAAATACATTTAAAATATAAAAGCCACTCTTGTTTTAGAGTGGCTTTTTTTATTCTTTGTATTTACTTAATTCTATAAAATAGAAAAGGGCAGAGAAGATCTCTACCCTTTTCGTCCCAAATCTTACCATAAACTTAACCTACTTATGCTATGGCTCTGCTAAATTACTGGTATTGTGTCTAATAAAAAAAAAAATCGACAAAAAAATTAACACAATAATTCATAAATATGCAAATATTATCGATGAAATGCACGCTAATGGCTTGATTACAAGCAAATAAAAAGGCGAAGTTTCCTTCGCCTTTTCTTCAAAAACCAACTAGAAATTCAACTCAAAAATCCCATAGTTTTGTTAAAATTTTAATAACAATTAAAAAATTATACTAAAGTAAGTGTTCTTAATTTTTTAATCTAGGTTAAAATATTCCTCATCAGACATTTCACCATTTCTAATTTTTTGTAATTCTTTAGCATAAGAACGAATATATGCATCTAAGTCTGCATTAAAATACTCAGATTTTTCTTGCTTGTAAGATCCGTCTAAAACTCCATTATAGTAATAGAAGAAATTATAATCAAAACTACCCGCATTTAAATCATAAGCTCCAAGTAAAAAACCTAACCTTACAGCAGATCTTCTTTGGTAATTACGACCGTGATGCCCTGGGCTACTTGTATTATTGTCTCCAATAGATGCAGCAAACTCATACGCAGTTGCTATCTGAGAAAAGCTTGTTTTATTATACCCATTTGGTCTTCTTAAGTAGTAACCTGCCATACCATCTGCCTCTAACTCAGCAGCTCTTGCAGTAGATTCGTTTTTAGACGGGTAACCGTAAGTAAACTGTAATTGGTGAGCAAATTCATGAGCTAATATCATAACGTTAGCTATTTGACCTTGAGCCTTTGCAGCATTATAAATTGCTTCTCCATAATAAATTTTACCGCTACCATAAGATATAGCATTGTAAGTAGAATTAGGATTAGAATTATCTTTTACAAAACTAAGTGGTACTGCTGGTCTACCCCAAACCGCAGCAATTTTAGAGTTTTGTGTTTGCATAAAATTAGTTTCTGACGTACTACCAATAGAACTGCTTAAAAAAGCTGTACTACTCCAGTTACCATCTACATAACCACACTCATGCAATTCATCTGCAAAAGATTCTGAAATTGCCAACTGCTCAACTTCTGCTGTTTCATTTTCAGCATTTACAGCATCTGTGTCTTTAGAACAAGATTGTAAAACCGCAACAAATGTTAAACCTAGTAGATAGGTCCTTTTTAAATTTAAGTTTTTCATTTTTAAAAATTTATTGATTATTAGTTATTACAATATTAATAAATAATTTCTTACAATTTAACATTTAGTTAAATTAAATTTAACAATACGCATTTAACTATCGGATTACTAGGGAAATAAATTAAAAAAAATGAAAGCAAATAGAAACAGCCTTATTAAGTGAGAGTTATAAATAAATTTTGGAGAATAAATTGCAGATTTTGTAAAAATAAAAAGGCGAAGTCTCCTTCGCCTTTTTCCCCAAATCTTACCATGAACTTAACCTACTTATGCTATGGTGATAACAAATGTATATAATTTATATAGTGCTCTAAACAATATTAGGTAAACTAAAGAGTTTATTAGACTAAGTGTTTTTAGAAGAGATTTTTTATAAAAAAGTATTTTTTTGGGAAAGTAGTAAAAAATAAAAAGGTAGAGTTTCCTCCACCTTTTTCCCCAAATCTTACCATGAACTTAACCTACTTATGCTATGGTACAGCAAAGATAACTTAAGTTCGTATGTTCTTCCTAAAGTATCGGATTAACGTCCGTTTCATTAGTTTAACTACATTTTATCCGATGAACTACAACCTATAAAAAATAAAAAGGCGGAGTTTCCTCCACCTTTTCCCCAAATTTTACCATGAACTTAACCTACTTATGCTATGGTATTCACAAAATTAGCTATGGACACCCATTTAACCGCATAAAAAAAGGTAAACCGCATATATTACCGACAAAATACCTAATTAAGTGTATTTCATCGATAGTAATTAATACGCTCGTTCATTTTTACCTTCATAAAAGTTAATAAAAGCTCTGTTAACCACTCTATTACCTCCTGGAGTTGGGTAATCTCCTGTAAAGTACCAATCTCCTAAATTTTTAGGACAAGCCTCATGTAAACTTTCTACTGTTTGATATATAATTTCTACCTCTGCTTTTATTTCTGGAGAACTAAGCAATTCTCCAATTTTTTTAGAGATCTCTTTCGCTGTAAAAGGCTTATAAAATTCTTTTACGTAGTTTATTACTTCTTTGTCTGGCTTATTTACTTGCGTTAAACATTTTTCGTAAATACCTTTAACAACATCCATAGAGCCTTTATCTTGGTGTAATGCCAACGCTGCTCTAAATGCTATAAAATCTTCTAGTTTTGCCATATCTATACCATAGCAATCTGGATATCTAATTTGCGGCGCAGAAGAAACAACTACTATTTTCTTAGGTAACAACCTATCTAGTATTTTTAAAATACTTTTTTTAAGTGTTGTTCCACGTACAATACTATCATCTATAATAACAAGGTTATCTCCTTTTTTTACAGAACCATAAGATATGTCATATACATGCGCTACAAGATCATCTCTACTACTGTCTTGTGTAATAAAGGTTCTAAGCTTAGCGTCTTTAATTGCTACTTTTTCTATACGTGGCCTAACTTCAAGTATTTCATGCAACTCTTCAGAAGTAATTTTTCTTCCTATTGATAGTATTTGCTCTTCCTTTTTGCGGTTTAAGTGGTTTTGAGCCTCTTTTACCATACCATAGAAAGATGTTTCTGCAGTATTAGGAATGTATGAAAAAACAGTGTTTTTAATATCGTTCTGAATAGATTCTAATATCTGTGGAAAAAGTAATTTACCTAATTCTTTACGCTCCTGGTATATTTCTTTATCACTACCTCTAGAAAAATAGATGCGCTCAAAAGAACAAGCTTTACGTTCTGTTGGCTCTAGTATTTGCTTAATATCCATTTTACCACTCTTTTTAACAATAAGTGCGTGTCCTGGATCTAATTCTTTAATTTCTTCAAAAGGAACATTAAATACGGTTTGTATTGCTGGTCTTTCTGATGCTACAACAACGACCTCATCATCCTTATAATAATAAACAGGTCTTATACCAGCCGGATCTCTAAGTACAAAGCTATCTCCGTGACCTAATAAACCAGACATAGCGTAACCACCATCCCAATTTTTAGCTGCTTTTCTAAGAATTTTACCTAAGTTTAAACGCTCTGCTATTATAGGTGAAGCCTCTAGTTTTGTAAATCCTTCTTTTTTGATTTGCTTGTACAGTTTTGCTACGGCATCATCTAAAAAATGACCTATTTTTTCCATAACAGTTACTGTATCTGCCATTTCTTTTGGATGCTGACCAATTTGTACCAAATTGTCAAAAAGCTCATTAACATTTGTCATGTTAAAATTACCTGCAACAATAAGGTTCCTATGCATCCAATTGTTTTGTCTTAAAAACGGATGTACACTTTCTATACTGTTTTTACCAAAAGTACCATAACGCACGTGCCCCAATAAAACTTCTCCTATATAAGGTATATGTTTTTTTTGTAAAGCAACGTTGTCTACATATTCTGGGTTTTCTTGTAAAGCCGAGTTTATACGGTCATTAATTTGAGCAAAAATATCTTGTATTGGCTGACTTTGAGCAGAACGCACTCTACTCATATAACGCTCACCCTGTTTCATATCTAACTTAATGCTGGCAAACCCTGCACCGTCTTGTCCACGGTTGTGTTGCTTTTCCATCATTAAATACATTTTATTTACTCCGTAAAAAGCTGTACCGTACTTTTCTTTGTAATACTCTAAGGGCTTTAACAGCCTAATCATAGAAATTCCACATTCGTGCTTAATGGCGTCACTCATTTCTTATAATTTGATATTAAAAAAAGCCCAAAAAATGGGCTTGTAATTATTATTGTAATTCTATATTAAACTGCGTTAATTCTGCAAATTGGCGCAGTCTCTTGTCTACTTCTGTTTTTTCTAACTTCTCCATGCGCTCTGTTCCAAAACGCTCTACACAAAAAGATGCTAAATTAGAACCGTGAATTATAGCACTCTTTAAATTATCAAAAGAAATATTACCTGAGGCTGCTAAATAACCAGAGAAGCCACCTGCAAAAGTATCTCCTGCTCCCGTAGGATCAAAAACCTCTTCTAAAGGTAATGCCGGTGCAAAAAACACTTTATCATCTTTAAACAATAAAGCTCCGTGCTCTCCTTTTTTAATAACAACAAATTTTGGTCCCATTGTTTGTATTTTGGCAGCTGCTTTAACCAAAGAGTACTCTCCTGTTAATTGTCTAGCCTCTTCATCATTAATTGTAATAACATCTATATGTTTAATTACATTTAACAATTCGTCTAATGCATTGTCCATCCAAAAATTCATTGTATCTAAAACAATAAGTTTTGGTTTTTTTGCCATTTGTTCAATAACACTCATTTGGACGCTAGGATGTAAGTTTCCTAACATTACAACATCTGCTTCTTTATAACTCTCTGGAACTACTGGTTTAAAATCTGCCAATACATTTAGCTCTGTAGCTAAAGTATCTCTAGAATTTAAATCGTTATGGTATTTACCTTTCCAAAAAAATGTTTTACCTCCTTTAACTACTTCTAAGGCAGATAAATCTACATTTTTACTCTTTAATAAGTCTAGGTGTTCTTGAGGGAAATCTTCACCAACAACAGATACTATTGCAGAGTTAACTTTAAATTGTGATGCAGCTAAAGCTATGTAAGTTGCTGCGCCACCAAGAATAACGTCTGTTTTACCAAAAGGGGTTTCTATAGCATCAAAAGCTACCGTACCCACAATTAACAATTTGCTCATATAAGTTAATTTTGGTGCAAAGATACATTTTTGAAATAGCAATTCCGATTCATTAGAACATCAATTTATAAAAACAAGAAAAAGTGCTATTTACGACCAAAATCTGCCGGAATTTCTCCCCACGCTTTGGTTTCCCATTTTACAATTGTTGTTGTGTATGTATTTGTTTTTAACCAATCTTCTGCTCTACGTATTAGCTCAAATACATCTTTATTTTTTGCAGACTCTTTTAGCTTACTATTGCACTTTTTTTTACGAACCCAGCTCATAGCAGTTCTAGAATCTGTATAAATTATACGGTCACTATTGTTTTTTT
>NZ_JBDVAA010000190.1:0-66420 GCF_039943695.1 Cellulophaga sp.
CCTAGCGGTATGCAAATGTTAGACCTTAAAGGTGGTTTGTATGCTGTGTTTTTATACAAGGGTATGGCCAAAGATTTTTCTTCTGCATTTCAATATATATTTTCAGAATGGCTAGCTAAGTCAGATTATGACCTAGACCAAAGACCACATTTTGAGTTTTTAGACCACAGATATTTAGGAGCAGCAAATCCAGATTCTGTAGAGGAAGTTTGGATACCAATAAAAAGCAAAAAACATTAAATTTTTATCAGACTAAAGCCTTTTTTTTAAGGATTATATAGTTATTTGTTACTAATGAGAAATCATTAAGTGTTACAAATATTATATGCTATATTTGATGTTTTAAATTGATAATGAACTCTTAAAACACATAAAAATGAGAGCAAAAATAGTTGCAGGTAACTGGAAAATGAATAAAACCTTAACAGAAACAAATGCTTTATTAGCAGAGCTAGCTGGTAAATTACCAGATACAGAAGCAGAAGTTATGGTAGCACCAACCTATGTAAATTTAGCAGCGGCTGTACAAGATGTAAAATCATCTACAATACAGGTAATTGCACAAAATATGCACTTTGCAGAAAACGGAGCTTATACTGGTGAAATTTCTGCAGATATGTTGTTAGATATTGGTATAAATACAGCAATTATTGGTCACTCTGAGCGTAGAGCTTATTTTGGAGAAACTGATGAAATTTTAGCTAAAAAAGTAATTACTGCTTTAGAAAAAAATATACGTGTCGTTTTTTGTTTTGGTGAAGAATTAGAAGATCGTAAATCTGATAATCATTTTAACGTTGTTGCATCTCAATTAAAAAATGCACTTTTTAATTTAAAGCCAGAAGCTTGGTCTAACATTGTTTTGGCATATGAACCAGTATGGGCAATTGGTACAGGTGAAACTGCATCTCCAGAACAAGCGCAAGAAATGCACGCTTTTATTAGAAAAACAATAGCAAATGAGTATACTACAGAAATTGCAGAAGCTGTTTCTATTTTATACGGTGGTAGTGTAAAACCTGCAAATGCTAAAGAAATTTTTTCTAAGACAGATGTAGATGGTGGCTTAATTGGTGGAGCAGCACTAAAAGCAGACGATTTTATTGCTATTATAGACGCAATATAAAGTACCTTTGCACTTTTAAAAAAAGTTACTAATACGTACATAATGGCAGATTTAGTCTATATAGAATACAATTTTAATGTTACACCATTGCAACCAGCATCAGACATATTAATTGCGCAATTGGGCGAAGTTGGTTTTGATAGTTTTGTAGAAAATGAAGAAGGAGTACAAGCATATATTTTAAAGGATCTTTGGACAGAAGAGAATGTAAAAAATGTGCAAATATTATCTAATGAGAATTTTGATATTAGCTTTAACTTTAAAGAAATAGAACAACAGAACTGGAATGCAGAGTGGGAAAAAAACTTTGAGAAAATTGTAGTTGATGACGTTTGTACTGTGCGTGCACCTTTTCATGAAAAGCCAAATACCAAGTTTGATATTGTTATAGAACCAAAAATGAGTTTTGGTACTGGACATCATGAAACTACACATATGATGTTACAGCATATTTTAGAACATGATTTTACAGGAAAATCTGTTTTAGATATGGGTAGCGGAACAGGTGTTTTGGCAATTTTAGCAGCAATGAAAAATGCAGGTTCTATAGATGCAATAGATATAGATAATTGGTGTTACTTAAATGCTTTAGAAAATAAAGAACGTAACAATTGTAGCCAAATAAATGTTTTTGAGGGAGATGTTAGCTTGCTTAAAGATCAGAAGTACAATATTATTATAGCTAATATTAATAGAAATATTTTATTAGCAGATATACCAGAGTATGCAAAGTGTTTAACTAAAGACGGTATTTTATTTTTAAGCGGATTTTACAAAGAAGATATCCCGGTAATTACAGAAAAATGTAATGAAGTAGGTTTAAAGTTTGAAAAAAATCTTGAAAAAAATAATTGGGTTGCCGTAAAATATGTATTTTAGTTAGTATAAATGTTAGAAGATTATGAGTAATCAGGAAAAATATTTAGAAGAACTTTTAGTTGAAGAAGAGGTAGCAAACAATAATGAAATAGTGTTGTTTAATGATGATGTAAATACTTTTGATCATGTTATAGACACACTGGTAGATGCTTGCGACCATACACCAATACAAGCAGAACAATGCGCTTTTTTGGTGCATTACAAAGGTAAATGTACCGTTAAAACCGGTTCATATAAAGATTTAGAGCCAAGATGTAGCAAACTATTACAAGCAGGCTTAAGTGCAGAAATAGTTTAGTTTACAAGAATTTCATCAACAAAAACCCAGCTTTTGCCTCCAGGATTTGGATGCCAAGCTGGGTTTTTTGTTATATTGACTACTTCAACTTTTACGTATTTAGCCACTGTTTTATCAAAAGTTATATCGTAAAAAGAAATGGTATCATCTACATATTTTTGGGGAACAGGTAATTTTATTGTTTTTATAAGTGTATAATCTTTGTTATTAGTACTTGTCCATACCTTGTAACCAATAGGGTAAAATATCCAACTAGTAGGTTTAGTTAAAGAACCAACAGAAACTGTACTTACCTCTTTAGGTTCATTAAAAGCAATAGTAGCATTTAAGTTTTCTCCTTGGTATGCTAACCACAAACCGTCTTGGAAATTTATAGAGCCTCTTTTTAAGTCTTTTAAAGAGTTTGCACCATCACCTTTATAATTTTCATGTGGTTTTTTATCTAACCAAATAGAATCTAATTTTAAACCACTTTTTTTAATATTGGCTGTTACCACGTTGCTTTGTTTCCAGTCATCTTTGTGTGCATAAAACTTTATGGTTTTGGAGTCTGTAAGTTTAATAGGAGCAGTATACTTAGTAGATGTTGTGTCTGGCTCAGTACCGTCTAAAGTGTAAAATATGTTTGCAGTTTTAAAAACGTGCGTAAGCTCTATATCAATTTCAGTATTAAAAAAATCTGTGGCATTTACAATAAACGGATTGTTTAGTTCGGCATCATTAAAAATTGTATCAGATAAATGTTTTGTAACAAGCTGTGGCTTGTCTTTTTGTAAATTAGCTAGCTCACTGTTTTGTATTTTAGTTTGGTATAAGTATACTTTTTGTAATTTATCTAATTTTTTTAAATGCTTAAAAATATCACTAGTAACGGCTGTACCATATAAATTTAAGGACTCTAATAACTCTAGCTTTTCAATCTCCTCTAAAGCTTTAGATGTTATTTTTGTTTTCTGTAGCTGTAATTTTATAATATTTTTAAAGTTGGGCAATAGCATTGCCATATCATCATTAAAATCTGTAAAACCTAAATTAAGTTCTACAATATTATCTGCATAATCTTCTAGTTTTTTAATGTCTTTACTGGTAATACCTTTTCTGTTAGCAAGGGTTACAAGTAATAAAGGACTTTTTTCTGCTAGCGGAAGAATGCTAAATCCGTTTGCATTCATTTTAGCTATCCACTCTAAGGGAGCAGGTTCTAAACTTGCTGTAAGTATACCAATAGATGTAGTGTCTTTTTCTAAATTTTTTAAAATAGCTTTAGTTTGTGCACTGGTGTTAGTTTCATTTACAGTACAATCAAAACAATTATTGTTCTTCATCCACCATTCTAACAAATTAACTTCTTCAGTTGTAAGCTGTACTTTTCCTTTAGGAGGCATATGCAATTTGTCTTCTACTGGCATATGTATTCTTCCTAATAGTGAGGCTTGTTCTCCGTTTATAGAATCTAAAACACTGCCATTTTCACCACCAGCCAATATAAAGGCTTTACTAGTAAGTATAAGTTCTCCTTTTGCTTTGTTTGCATTATGACAGCTAACGCATTTGGTATCTAAAATAGGCTGTACAACATCTTTGTATACTTTAGCTTTATTAATATCTGTAATAGCTACTTCTTTGGTAGAGTTATCTTGAAAAAGAAAATCATCTCCGTGAGTCATATTTCCTCCTAAATGACCTGTAATACCAAGTAATGCAAGTGTAATTATAAATAATGGAAAGAAAATTTTTGAGCTCCATTTCTGATTTAAAGAGCGTAAAATAAATAACAACACACTGCATACTGTAAGTGCAACAGCCATCCATTTATGTCTAGATAGTGCTTGCTCATCATAGCCCCCATTGTCACCTAAAAGCCATCCTGTACCTAAAGAAAATAAAGCAGTAATAGCAGCTAAACCCAATGCCAGTTTAGCAATGTCTGTTTCTTTAGATTTTTTAATTTTTAAATAAATTTCTAATATAAAAGCAAAACTTAGTATGCCTATTGGAAGGTGAACAAATAAAGGGTGTAAATTTCCTATATGTATGTATAGTGTGTGTATCTGCATTATTCTACTATAATTTCGTCAATAAAAAACCAAGGGGTACTATTGGCACCAGAATGCCAATTTGGTATGCCATTTAAGCTTTTAACTACAATGGTAAACTCATTGTAAGTTTTAGGAGTAATGGGCACTTCTGTAAAGTTTACGTTTGCACCACTTAAGCTTTGTTTGCTAGCTTTTTTATTTACTAGCTCTCCTATAACTTTATTGTTGTTTTTAATACTAATTTGCTCTGGAGCAAAAATCCAGTCTCCTTGTGAAGTTAATGTGTGTAATGTTATTTTAGAGAGTAATAAAGGTTTGTCTAAAACTACATTAATGCTAATTTCTTTTGTATTAAAACCTAACCAAGCATTGTTTTTTTTGAATTGAGGGTAACCACTTTTTAAATCTGTAAGACTAGCAGCACCATTGGCAGAATAAGTGCCACTAGGCTCAGGGAAAATACGTATTGATGCATTTGATATGTTATGTTTTATTTTTTTTACCTGAAGCTTAACAGTTTCACTCTCTTTATAATCTGTATGAAAAGCTTTAACAGCCAATGTAGATGATTTTTCTATTTTTAAAGGAGATTCTAATATTTTAGAGTCGTGAGTAATGCTACTATTACCAACTGAATATTTTAGTGTAGTATTTGCTAAAGTACTAGAGAAGTTAATAGTAGTATTGTTTTTAAAAAATATAGAATCTACGGTAAAGTTTGGGGGAACTAGCTGTATTTCTTTTGTTTGGGCATAATTTTGTTTCTTGTTCTTAGTACAAGAAAATCCAACTATAAAAATTAATATGTATGTTATTTTTTTCATAGAAATTAATTAGACTCTGGTTAGTTTTATTGGGTATGTTTTACCAGAGTTCCATTGTGCAACATACAGGTTGTCATCATCATCTATACAAACATCATGTGGGTTTTTAAATACTTTTAGTGCTTGTTGCATTGGATGCAAAGCACCATCATTATTATACTTTGGTTCAGTTCCACCAGGAGCAGAAACTAATTTGTTTTCACTATTTAAGATTGATACAAAACCTGTATCCATAGCACCATCTCCAGACCAAATAGTAGCTGTGTAAATATTATTTTTATGTATTACAGGTCTGCACACAAAAGCACCAGGTAAGTGTATTGTATTTATATAATCGCCCTGCATACTAAAACGTTTAAACTTATTTTCCATACGGTCAGTAATTAGTAATGTAGGAGCAGCATTGTTGCGTGTATCTATTGTAATACCGTGTGCATTACCAAATAAATGATCTTCTTTTCCTTTACCTCCAAAAATGTGTAATAACTCACCTTTTTCATTATAATGCAAAATATGTTGTGCTCCGTAGCCATCTGTAATATAAACATCGCCATTAGCAGCAATAGCAGTTTCTGTAGGAATGTATTCTGTTATATTTTTATAACTACCAAAGCCTTTAGGAAATTTAAAAATTTGAACAACTTTACCGTCAATAGTTGTTTTTATGACTTCATGGCGGTTATTATCTGCTATGTACAAAAAGTCTTCTCCGTTTTCTACATTTAATGTTAGTCCGTGTGCGCCAGGAAACTCTGTGCCCCAAACTTCAATTAAATTTCCAGATTTATCATAAACTATTACATTGTTTTTGGTATGGTCTGTAAGTAAAATTATCCTTCCTTTAGAATCTTGCACCATTTCATGGCAGTTTTCTACAGGGTAGTAATTAGAGTTTAGAGCACCCCAATTTAAGTCTATCTTATATTTAAAATCACCATGACCAATTATGGCATCTTTATAGGGTTGCATTGCGTGTAAGGCAGGTGTACTTAAAAAAAGCCCTGCACTAGCTAAGCTAGAGTTTTGTATAAAAGTTCGTCGGTTCATAAGTTGTTTAAAGTAGTTGGTTGGTATTATGGTTTAAGACAAAATATCTTTAATAACGTGGCCCTCTACATCTGTTAATCTAAATCTACGACCTTGATATTTATAGGTTAATTTTTTATGATCTATACCTAGTAAGTGCATCATTGTAGCCTGAAAATCGTGTACATGCACAGGGTTTTTAACAATGTTATATCCAAAATCATCTGTTTCACCGTAACTAATACCTGGTTTAATACCGCCACCGGCCATCCACATTGTAAAACTTCTTGGGTGGTGATCTCTTCCGTAATTATCTGCTGTTAATATTCCTTGTGAGTAGTTGGTTCTTCCAAACTCACCTCCCCAAACAATAAGCGTATCTTCTAATAAACCACGCTGTTTTAAATCTGCTACAAGGGCAGCAGATGCTTGGTCTACATCTTTGGCTTGCTTTTCTATAGCACCGGGTAAATTATCATGTTGGTCCCAACCCATATGGTACAACTGTATAAAACGCACATCTTTTTCGGCTAGTTTTCTTGCTAGCAAACAGTTTGCAGCATAAGTGCCAGGTATTTTTGCATCTGAGCCATACATTTTATAAATATAATCTGGCTCATCATCAATATTCATAACATCTGGTACAGAGGTTTGCATTCTGTATGCCATTTCATATTGTGAAATTCTACTTTGTATTTCAGGATCTCCAAACTCTTCATACTGCTTGTCGTTTAAGGCAGCTAACTTATCTAAAATAGCACGTTTGGTGTCTTTAGTAGTTCCTTTAGGGTCATTTAAATACAATACAGGATCTTTGGCAGCCCTAAATTGTACTCCTTGGTGTAAGGAATGTAAAAATCCGTTGCCCCATAATCTGGTATATAACGGCTGACCTTGAGGCCTTCCGCTACCTCTAGATAATAATACGGTAAAAGCAGGTAGGTTGTCATTTTCACTACCAATACCATAACTTAACCAAGAACCAATACTAGGTCTACCTGGTTGTTGTGATCCTGTTTGAAAAAACGTAACTGCTGGATCATGATTAATTGCTTCAGTATGCATAGATTTTATAAAACATAAATCATCCACCATTTTAGCAGTGTAGGGTAATAAGTCACTAATCCAAGTTCCGTTTTTACCATACTGTTTAAAATCAAATTGTGAGCCAACTAAAGGAAACTTGTCTTGACCAGATGTCATACCAGTTAAACGTTGTCCGTTTCTAATAGATTCTGGTAAATCTTCACCTCTGCGTACATTTAAAAGTGGTTTATAATCAAACAACTCTAATTGAGACGGACCACCACTTTGAAACAAATAAATAACTCTTTTTATTTTTGCAGGATGATGCAAACTGTTTAAAGCGCCTTTAGACCCGCTTATTGTATTTGCAGGTGTTAGTATGCCAGCTTCACTTTTATTAAAAAAGCTACAACCCATTAATGATGCTAAAGCGGTACCACCAACTCCTAAAGCTGCTTTGCCTAAAAAGTTTCTACGGTTTAGGATTAACGATCTTTCTTCTAGTATTTTTTTCTCGCTCATAACTATCCTTTGGTTATAGTTTCATCTAAATTTAAAATGGTATGCGCTGTTAAAGACAAAGCAGCTAAATTATCTACAGCAATAGAAGCATCAACTTTATAAGAGCCAATGGCTAAATATTCGTCTGTATTAATTTCGTTACTTTTTACTCTGTTTAACATATCATTATAGTGGTTGGTAAGTTTTGTAACCTCTGTTTCATCTGGTAGTCTAGATGTAGAAGATTGAAAAATGTATGAAATTTGTTTTTCTATACTTGTCTCTTTTTTAATTGCATTAGCAGCTAATACACGTGCAGCCTCTATTAGTTGCGGGTCATTTAATAAAACCAATGCTTGCAATGGTGTGTTGGTTTCTTGTCTTTTTACAGAACATAAATCTCTAGAAGCAGCATCAAAAGTTATCATACTTGGTGGAGGTACAGTACGTTTCCAAAATGTATACAAACTTTTACGGTACAAATCTTTTCCTTCGCTTAAAACGTAAGAAGATGTACTACCGCCACCACCTCCTGTAGTTTCTTCCCAAATTCCTTCAGGCTGGTATGGTTTTACACTTGGTCCGCCAACTTCTTTATTTAATAGTCCGCTTACAAAAAGGGCTTGGTCTCTTATCATTTCTGCAGACAAACGTATTCTTGGTCCGCGTGCTAACCATTTGTTTTCTGGGTCTTTTTCTAAAGCTTCTTTACTAATAACTGTTTTTTGCTGATAAGTTTTTGACATAGCCATTAGCTTTAGCATTTTTTTGGTATCCCAACCACTGTCTCTAAATTGTAATGCCAAATAGTCTAGCAATTCTGGATGTGTAGGTAATGCTCCTTGATTGCCAAAATCATAAGAACTAGCTACAATACCGGTACCAAACATACGTTGCCAAAAACGGTTAATAGCAACTCTGGCAGTTAAAGGATTGTCTTTATGAAACAACCACTTTGCCAGTCCAAGTCTGTTTTTTTCAAATTCTTCTGGGTAAGCTAAAATAGTTTTTGGAGTATCTGGATATACTTTTTCTCCGTGCTGATCATACAATCCTCTGTTAAGAATATATGCTTGTCTAGGAGTTTTCATCTCTTGCATAACCATTACAGGAACTTCTTTTATGTCTGATTTTTGTAATTGAACAAAATCTAAAACTTCATTTTTTTCTTTCTCTGTAATTGTAATATATGGTTTAGGAATTACGCCAGAACCACCGTTTACTAATCCGTCTTCATCTATATTATTAAAAAAGCTAAAGAATGAGAAATGTGCTTTTTGACTAATAGGATCATATTTATGGTCATGACAACGCGCACACTCTAATGTTAATCCTAAAAAAGCAGTACCAAAAGTAGTAATACGGTCTTCTACGTATTCTACTCTGTATTCTTCAGGTATTACTCCGCCTTCATAAGTAATTTTATGGTTACGGTTAAAACCTGTTGCTAAAACTTGTTCTAGAGATGCATCCGGTATTAAATCTCCTGCTAATTGGTCTGTAACAAATTTATTGTAAGGTATATTTTTGTTAAAAGCGTTAATAACCCAATCTCTCCAAGGCCACATAATACGTTCAAAATCATCTTGATAACCGTGTGTGTCTGCATAACGAGCAATATCCATCCATTCTGCAGCCATATTTTCTGCATAGTCTTGTGATTCTAAAAGTTTATCTACTACTTTTTCATATGCATTAGCAGAAGAATCTTGTAAAAAATTGTTTATGTCTTTTGTAGATGGTGGCAAGCCAGTTAAATCAAAATAAACTCTACGTAATAGTTTTTCTTTTGGAGCCTGATCAGAAGGTTGTAAGTTGTTTTCTTCTAATTTTTGATAAATAAAGTTATCTATTTCGTTATTTCCCCAAGTATCTTTAGTTTTAGGTACATTTTGATTTTCTGGAGGTGTAAAAGCCCAATGGTCTTTATATTCTGCACCTTGCTCTACCCATTTTTTTAATATTTCTTTTTCGTACTCGGTAAGTATTAAGTTAGACTCTGGAGGCGGCATTATACTCCCCGGATCTTTGGAGTAAATACGGTCTAGCATTCCGCTTTTTTCTGTGTCTCCTGGCACAATAGCATAATGGTCTAAGTTTTCTCCTAAAGCTTTATAAGCCTCCTCTGGTGTAACCATAGAAAAATTACCTTCAACAGCATTTTTATCTGGTCCGTGGCAAATAAAACACCTATCAGATATAATAGGTTTTACGTGAAATGTAAAGTCTATTTTATCAGGAATTGCTGCTGTACCATTTTCTGCTATGGCAACCTCAGAATATTTGTTTTCTGTTTTGCAACTAGTAGCACCAATAGTAATAAATACAGCAAAAGCTATTTTTGCTACATTATTTTTTTGATATAGAAACCAATTAGATAATATCATAATTTTTAAGAATCAGCTAGTTTATTGTTCTTAAATATTGTTATTCTTTAAATTGTTAGCAATAAAAATCGACCAGTAACTTGTAACAATAGCTTAATAAATACAAAATGAAAACCTAACAGCTTTTTCTTAAAAATTGAAATTTATGCGCGTCCTAAAAGTGTTTCTTTTACGTCATTAATGTAACTACGCCCAATTGTGTACCGTATACCACCAATTTCTAAACTATTACCTTCTATGGTATCTACTTTAGAGATAGATATGGTATAAGACCTGTGTATTCTTATAAATTTATCACTAGGTAATTCATCTGTAAAACTACTTAAAGTTCTGTGTATAATGTATTTATCTGATTTTGTTTTTATACGGATATAGTCCTTTAAACTTTCAATTACCATAATGTCATCTAACACTATTTTTTGCAACTTCTTTTTATCTATCTTAATAAAAATACTAGCGTTATCTGTAGAAGTATTGGTAGTTATGGCTTTTGTAGTACTGCCTTGTTTTAATTTTATAATGCGCTGTACTGCTTGTAAAAACCTAGGAAATGGTATTGGTTTAACCAAATAATCTATAGCTTGTAGTTCATAACTAGTAAGTGCATACTCTTCATGTGCAGTTGTCATAACTACCATTGGCATAGATTGTAAGCTTTTGAGAAAATCTAAGCCATCTAATATAGGCATATTAATATCTAAAAAAATGATATCAATTTCGTTGTTTTGAACAAAAGTAGTTGCGGTAACAGCATTAGAGAATGTTTCTAGTAACTCTAATTCCTGTATTTGTGAAACATAATTTTTTAAAACATTTATAGCCAACGGTTCATCATCTACAATTATGGTTCTTAATTTAATCATACTTTAAGTTTTAGAATTACATTAAACATATTGTCTTTTTCAAAAATAGATAGGTGATAATCTTCTTTTTTATACCCTAGCTCTAAGCGTTTTTTTAAATTGCTTAGTCCAATACCACCACTTCTAATGGGTATTAAGCTATCTGCGCTTTGTACGGGTATGGTATTAGATACTTTAAAATGAAGCAAATCTTCACTAACCTTTACATCTATATCTATTATCATATCTCCTATGTTTTTACTAGCTCCGTGTTTAAAACAATTTTCTATTACCGGAATTAACAACATAGGTGAAATACGTTTACCTTCTAAATCGCCAGAAATACTAATGTTTATATTTAAAGACTCATCAAAACGTAAACGTTCTAGGTCTAAATAGTTTTGTATACAGTCTAGCTCGCTCTTTAAATCTTGTTTATTTTTTTTGGTAGCATATAACAAGTATCGCATTAATTCAGATAATTTTAATATAACTTCTGGAGCTTTATCAGACTTTTCTAGAGTTAAAGAGTAAACATTATTAAGCGTGTTAAAAAAGAAATGCGGAGAAACCTGTGAGCGTAAAAAACGTAATTCTGTGCTTAGCTGTCTCTTTTCTAACTCATGTAGTTTGCTGTGTTCTTTTAGCCAATCTATTGTGAGTTTTATGGCTGCAACAAAAGAGGAAACGTATAGTTCGCCAACCATCATTGTAGTGGCATAATTAAGTGTTAAGCCTTTTAGTTCTTCTGGTCCCTCTGGCCATACATTTGGTCCAATAAAATAATAGGTTAAAGAGTACTTAACCAATAACATAATAAATAATGTGGCAATAACAGAAAAAGTGTAACTAATGTATTTTTTCTTAAAAACAAACTTAGGCATTAAGTAGTACACGTTAAAGTATGCAATTGCCATATGTATAGGAAAACCTATAAGATTCATACGCAAAGAGAGCATAAAATCTTGGTGAATGTTGCTATACCTTAAGCTGTTAAAAATAAAATATATAACCCAAAAAATTATATGGTGTTTGTAATTTATTTCAAAGCTTTTAGAAGAATTCTTGTTTAAAAAAGAATCTACATCTGTGTTTATATTCATTAGTTTGGTTTCGGTTTGTTTTTGTCTGCACTATTTTATCGTTTAGCATTTGGCTATCGTTATTGGTCTAAAATTATTTCCATTACAAATAAAAAAAGGAATATTTATAAAGTGTTGCTATCTAGCTTAAAAACTAGATATAGCGTTTTGCTAAACACGCAGAATTGAACGTCTGAAAAGTATAAAAAATAATTTAATTAGCAACTAAATTATATTAATGTTAAAAAAAAGTTACTAATAATAAAGAATATGGATATTGAACCTTCTATAAAAATGAAAAGAATAATTGCTGCTTTTCTTTTTTTAATTTACCTAGGTTGTGCTTCACTAATAGCTCAAAATACACCTAAAAAATATATAGCAAACAAGGCAGTAGATAGTTTAATAATAGATGGCGTAGCTAATGAAAAGTCTTGGGAAACTGCTAAATGGACAAAAGAGTTTATAGATATTGAAGGCGATAAAAAAGCGACTTATAAAACTAGGGTAAAAATGCTTTGGGATGATACTTATTTGTATTTCTTTGCCTTGTTAGAGGAGCCTCATATATGGGGAGATATTACCAAAAGAGATGCTGTAATTTTTTATAACAACGATTTTGAGATTTTTATAGATCCGCCTGGTACTACTCATAATTATATGGAGCTAGAGATAAATGCACTAAATACTGTGTGGGATTTGTTGTTAACAAAAACATATAGTCAAGGTGGTGCAGCCATTAATAATTGGGATATAAACGGGTTAAAAACTGCCGTGCATATTAACGGAACTTTAAACAACGCTAGTGATACAGATAAAAGTTGGTCTACAGAAATTGCTATTCCTTGGAAATCACTTTTTGAACCTTCTAAAATAGTAGAAATACCAGTAAATGATTTTTGGCGTATAAATTTTTCTAGGGTACAATGGCAACATACTTTAATAGACGGTAAATATGTTAAAAAGAAAGATGCTAACGGCAAAGATTTACCAGAGTATAATTGGGTTTGGTCTCCACAAGGCGTAATTAATATGCATAAACCTAATACATGGGGTTATGTTTATTTTTCTGATAAAACTGAAGAAAATATAGATTGGAACATTCCAAAAGATGAACAGATAAAATGGTATTTGTATAAAGTATTTTTAAATTATGTAGAAAATAATGATGAAAAAGAGATACAATCTAAATCTATATTAGGAGCTTTATTGAGTCCACAATTAGAGAAGCATAAAACCGGATTTAACATCTGGGTAAAAAGTCCGTTTACAAACAAAATATTAGTAATTAAAGAAGATGGTAAATTTAGTAGTAATGATGCAGAATAAGGTATTTTTAAGGGTAATGAGTTTTTTATTGTTGAGCTTTGTCTTATTTTCTTGTGAGAATAAAAAACAAGACAAAAATGTAGTAGAAAAGGAAGATGCTGTAACAAATAGTTTTACATTTTGGACTTGGACATCTGCTAGTAATGAAAAAGAGGATACTGCTTACCAAGAAGAATTTGCTAAATATAGCGCAAACGGAATTACAGATGTGCTAATTAATACAGGTACAGATCCAGAGTTGCTAAAAAGAATAGTTCCTTTTGCAAAAAAGGAAGGGTTAAATGTACACGCTTGGATGTTTACTGTAAACAGGCCTGGAGATGCTATTGCAGAACAGCACCCAGAGTGGTACGCGGTTAGCAGAGATGGTAAATCTTGTTTTGATGAGCCGCCATATGTAGGGTATTACAAATGGCTATGCCCAACAAGAAAAGAGTCTAAGGCTCATATATTAAGTTTAGTAGAAGGTTTGGCAAAGGTTGAAGATGTAGCAAGTGTACATTTAGATTATATTCGTTACTCAGATATTTTTTTACCAATTGGTTTACTACCAAAATACAATTTAAAACAAGAGGTAGAGTTACCTGAGTTTGATTTTTGTTACTGTGACGTATGTATAGCAGAGTTTAAAAAGGAACACCATAAAAACCCTAAAGAGTCTAAAAACCCAGCTATAGATATGGAGTGGAAACAATTTAGGTTAAATAAAGTAAAAGCTATTGTAGATGAAGCTTATACCATAGCGCATAATAACAATAAAATATTAACCGCAGCAGTATTTCCTTACCCAGAAATGGCAGATCATATGGTGCGCCAACGTTGGGATAAATGGAATGTAGATAAAGTACTGCCAATGATTTATCATAACTTTTATAATGAAGAAATAGACTGGATTGGGTTTGCAACCGGACAAGGTGTAAAAGACCTTAAAAATTCTAATACAGAACTGCATACTGGTATTTATGTGCCAAATATGTCTGTTTCAGATTTAGAAAAAGCAATTCTATTAGCAAAAGATAACGGAGCAAAAGGAGTTTCTATTTTTGATGGTAATGCACTTACAGATGAGCAATATGCGGTAATAAAAAAACTTAGTAAGAAATTTAATTAAACGTATTTCATTTTGAAAAAACTTAACTACCACATAACCATTTTTCTTTTGTTACTAACGTTTAGTTGTACAACTAAAAAAGAAAAAAACTTTACAGAAGAAGAAATTAATATTATTCCTAAGCCTGTATTTACAGAGTTACATAATGGTAGTTTTAGTTTAAATGCTAACACAAAATTGGTTGCAAGTACAAAAAATGAGCAAAAATTATTAGCGTCTTTTTCTCAAAAGTTTAAACAGGTCTCTGGTGTAAAATTAGATGTAGTAGATAATGCTCCTTCTACTAATTTTTTACAGTTTAAAACAATAGATTCTTTACCTAATGAAGGTTATAATTTATCAATAAATTCTAATCATATAACCGTATCTGCAAAAACGTATTCTGGTTTTGTATATGGATTAGAAACTATAAAGCAGTTACTTCCTGCAAGTATAGAAAGTACAACGTTTGTGCAAAAAGAGTGGATAGTTCCAGTAATAGAAATTAAAGATACTCCTCGTTTTAAATGGCGAGGACTAATGTTAGATGTGTCTAGACATTTTTTTGAGGTAGATTATATTAAAAAAACGTTAGACCGCATGGCAATGCTAAAAATGAACACTTTTCATTGGCATTTAGTAGATGATCAAGGATGGCGAATAGAAATTAAAAAATATCCCAAACTAACGTCTGTTGGTGGTTATAGAGTAGACCAAGAAGATAAAGGTTGGAACGCTAGACCAAATGCACCTTTAGGAACAAAAGCTACTTATGGCGGTTTTTATACACAAGAGCAAATAAAAGAAGTAGTAGCTTATGCAGCAGAAAGGGGTATAAATGTGGTGCCAGAAATAGAGATGCCAGCACACGTTAGTAGTGCAATAGCTGCGTATCCAGAGTTTTCTTGCTTAGGTGAGCAAATTATGGTTCCGTCTGGTGGAGTATGGCCAATTACAGATATTTACTGTGCAGGTAAGGAAGAAACATTTACTTTTTTACAAGATGTATTAACAGAGGTTATGGAGTTGTTTCCGTCTAAATACATACATATTGGCGGAGATGAAGCTACAAAAACCAATTGGAAAACTTGTACACATTGCACCACTAGATTACAAACAGAAGGTTTAGTAAATGTAGACCAATTGCAGAGCTATTTTATTAAAAGAATAGAGCGTTTTATAAGTTCTAAAAATAGAGTTTTAATTGGTTGGGATGAAATTTTAGAGGGCGGTTTGGCTCCAGGGGCAACTGTCATGAGTTGGCGTGGTGTAAAAGGTGGCCTAGAGGCATCTGCAGAGGGGCATAATGTTGTTATGACACCTGGTACACATTGTTATTTTGATCATTACCAAGGAAATCAAGATCAAGAACCTTTAGCTTTTGGTGGTTATACTCCGCTTAGTAAAGTGTATGAGTTTAACCCAGTGGTAGATAAAATGACTCCAGAGCAGGAAAAACACGTGTTAGGCGGACAAGCAAATTTGTGGGCAGAGCATATACCAACAGAGCAACAGTCTGAGTATATGATTTTTCCTAGGCTTGCAGCTATGTCTGAGGCTCTTTGGACACCAGTAGAAAATAAAAATTGGAATAACTTTTCAGGTAGGGTAAAAGAGCTATTTAAGCGTTACGATGTTATGGGTGTTAACTATGCCAAAAGTGCTTATCAGATAACTACAGATGCTAAAGTTGACATAGAAAAAGGCGAATTATCTATCTTATTAAAAAATGAATTTCCAAATGCAGATATTAGATACTCTATAGATGGCTCTTTGCTTTCACAGTCGTCTTTACAATATCAAAAACCAATTCAACTAAATAAAACAGCTACACTAAAGGCTGCAATGTTTAAAAATGGTAAGCAATTAGGACAAACCTTAACTAAAGAGTTTAATTACCATAATGCGGTTGGTAAATACATAGTTTATAACACTAAGTATCATAAAAATTACCAAGGAGAACAACAGCTTGGTTTGGTAAATGTATTAAGAGGATCTAAAAATTTTCACGACGGACAGTGGCAAGGTTGGTTGGGTAATAATATGGATGTGGTATTAGATTTTGATGTAGAAACAGAGTTCTCTGCAGTTACGGTTGGTACACTAGAAAATCAAAGTTCAGGAATTTATTTTCCTGTAAAAATAGAAGTCTTTACATCAGAACACAGAAAAAAGTTTACCAAAGTTGCAGAGGTTACTAGAGCATTTAAAGTAAGTAATGCGTCAGAATTAAAAGATTTTAAAATCAATTTTAAACCAACTAAAGCTAGGTACATAAAGGTGGTAGCAACTAATTTAAAAAGTCCGCCTAATGGTGGTGGTGCTTGGTTGTTTGTAGATGAAATTATAGTAGAATAGAATTATGAGTATAAAATTTAAAATTTTAAGTGTTGTTTTAATTGTAGCAAACTTTGCTTTTGGTCAGCAACCTGTAGACTATGTAAACCCGTTTATAGGAACCTCTAATTTTGGAGCAACAAACCCAGGTGCAATTGCGCCAAGAGGAATGGCTAGTGTATCTCCTTTTAACGTAGCAGTACAAAAAGATGCTGGTTGGTTATCCAACCCATATGTTAAACAATACAATTTTTTAACAGGATTTACACACGTAAACTTAAGCGGAGTTGGTTGTCCAGATTTGGGAGTTATTTTAACTATGCCAACTTCAGGAGACTTAAAAACAAACCATATGCAATACGGAACCAATTACACAGATGAGGTTTCTAAAGCAGGCTATTACTCAGTTAACTTATCTAAATACAATATAAAAACAGAACTTACTGCAACAACAAGAGTAGGAGTGTCTAGGTATACATTTCCAGCAGGAAAATCTAACATACTTTTAAATTTAGGACTTGGCTTAACTAATGAGCAAGGCGCAATGGTAAAAGTGGTATCTAATACAGAAATTGAAGGAATGCGCACAGTTGGTTCTTTCTGTTATAATAGTCCAGAACAGGCTTACCCAGTATATTTTGTTGCTAAATTTTCTAGTCCAGCAGATGAGTTTGGAGCTTGGAAAAAACCACATAAATACAATGGGGTAGAAGCACAATGGATGGGCTACAATGGCAAAACTAGACTAATGAAAGGGTTTACAAGAGAAGTTGTAGGTGATAGTATTGGTGCTTATATGCGTTACAATTTTAAAAAGAAAACCACTGTTGAGGTTAAAATTGGAGTGTCTTACGTAAGTATAGATAATGCTAGGGAAAATTTGGAAAAGGAAACAGCTAATAAAAATTTTGATGATGTTTATGCTACTACAAAATCTGCTTGGAACAAGACTTTGTCTACTGTAGAGGTAGAAGGTGGTTCTACAAATGATAAAACAATATTTTATACAGCATTGTACCACACACAAATACACCCAAATACGTTAAATGATTTTAATGGCGATTATCCGGAGATTGCAACTGGTAAAATAGGAAACACTAAAGGTACTAGATACACCGTTTTTTCGCTTTGGGATACGTACAGAAACTACCATCCATTAATGAGTACTTTGTACCCAGCACAACAATCTAATATGGTAAATAGTATGTTGTCTATGTACAAAGAAAATGGTTGGCTGCCTAAATGGGAGTTAAACTCTACAGAAACTTTTACAATGGTTGGTGACCCAGCACCAGTAGTTATAGCAGATACATATTTACGTGGTATTACAGATTTTAATGTTGATTTAGCTTACGCAGCAATGTTAAAAGGAGCAACCAAGCTTGTAAATAATCCGTTAAGACCAGGAAATAAAGAGTATTGGGAGAATGGATATTTAAGTGTAGGCGGTAGTGCAGAGGGGCCTGTTTCTACTACAGAAGAATATAATATTGCAGATTTTGCTATTTCTCAGCTAGCAAAAGAGTTGGGTAAAAAGGCAGACTATAAAAAGTTTTATAACCAATCTTTATCTTATAAAAAATTATTTGATAGTAAGTTAAAACTACTAAGACCTAAAAATAGTGATGGTAGCTGGTACACACCTTTTGATCCTTACAAAGGGGCAAATTTTGAAAAAAATGTGGGTTATATAGAGGGCAATGCGTGGCAGTACGCTTTTATGGTACCACACGATATTAAAGGTTTAATGAAGCTAATGGGAGGAAAAAAACAATTTGTTTCTCACCTAGATTATATTTTTGATAATAATCAGTTTGATATGGCTAATGAGCCAGATATTGCTTATCCTTTTTTATATAACTACAGTAAAGGAGATGAGTGGAAAACTCAAAAAAGAGTACAGGCGTTAATAAAAACATATTTTACAAATACGCCTGCAGGTTTGCCAGGTAATGATGATACAGGTACAATGTCTGCGTGGTTAGTATATGCAATGATGGGAATTTATCCTGTTAGTCCGGCTTCACCTGTGTATACGCTTTCTACACCAAGATTTACTTCTATGACTATTCATTTAGATACAACTTATTATAAAAAAGAAAAGTTAATTATTAAGCGAACAGGAAATGTTAATGGAAAAATTAAATCTATTCATTTAAATAATAAAGAACTTAAAGGGTATTTTGTTTCTCATAAAGACTTGTTAAATGGCTCTGTTTTAGAAATAGGGTTGGAGTAAAATTTTAATTTAACAAGTTTTCTCTGTTGTAAGTCTCTTATTACCTTGACTTTGTAGGTTTTTGCATCTGCAATTTTAAAATGTGTATTTGTTTGTGTATTAATTACGGAATTGATAATAAAGTATTTAAATTTTTAACACCTCTGTATATTGTCGCTTAGCTTTTCCACAAAGTTGTTAGTCGAATTAATTTCTGCATTTAACATTAATAGGTAAAATTTAGAGGTAAATTAACTAATAACTAACTTAACAATTAAAACTCATTTAAGTATGCAAAAACAAACACATTACTTATTGTTGTTTGTGCTATTTCTCCTTACTAGTGGTATGGTAGCGCAAAACAAAACTGTGACTGGTACGGTTACAGATGAAGCAGGAGTACCTTTACTAGGAGTTAATGTTTTAGAAAAAGGAACATCTAATGGTACATCTACAGATTTTGATGGTAAATACACAATAACTGTAGCAGGTGACTCTTCAATACTAGAGTTTACCTCTATAGGTTATACGGCCAAAAGTGCTACAGTAGCAGGGCAAACCACACTTAATGTTTCTATGGTAGAAGATGCGGAGCAGTTAGGCGAAGTAGTTGTGACAGCTTTAGGTATTAAAAAAGAAGCAAAAGCATTAGGATATTCTTTAACAGAAGTTGGAGGAGATGAGCTATCTAATGTAAAGCAAGTTAGTGCAATTAACTCTTTACAAGGTAAGGTTGCAGGTGTAAATATTACACAAAACTCAACTGGTGCCGCTGGTTCTAGTAGGGTTATTATTCGTGGTAACAGTACATTAACAGGTAACAACCAACCTTTGTATGTTGTAGATGGTATTCCTATTGGTAATGAAAATAGTGGATCAGCTGGCACTTATGGTGGTAGTGATGGAGGTGATGGTATCTCTAGTATAAATCCAGATGATATTGCATCTGTAAGTGTATTAAAAGGTGGTGCAGCAGCAGCTCTTTATGGTTCTAGAGCAGGTAATGGTGTCATAATTATTACTACTAAAAATGGTTCTCAGAAAAAAGGATTAGGAGTAGAAATTAGTAGTTCTGTTACTTTTGATGAGGTAGATACTTCATTAACAGATTTTCAAACTTCATATGGACAAGGTACTAGAGGTAGAGTACCTGCTAACCAGTCTGAAGCTTTTGATTTAGGATTATCTTCTTGGGGTCCAAAACTAGATGGTTCTAGCGTTGTACAATGGGATGGAGAAGAAAGACCATACTCTTATGTTGGTGACAACAGAGATCATTTTTACAGAACAGGTACTACATTTATAAACACAATAGCTATTACTAGTGGCTCTGAAAAAATGAGTTATAGACTTTCTGTATCAGATTTAGATAATCAAGATATTGTGCCTAATTCTGGTATAAATAGAAAATCATTTTCTTTAAATACAAGTGCTGTTTTAGCAGACAAGTTAACAAGTCAGGTTAATGTAAAGTATATTGTAGAAAATGTAAATAACAGACCAAGATTGTCTGATGCACCAGGAAATGCAAATTATACGGTTGCATTATTGTCTCCAAACGTAGATGTACGTGATATGAATCCGGGTGCTAATCCAGACGGATCTGAAAGAGGGTATTCTGCAAACATTTACTCGCAAAACCCTTATTATTCTGCCTATAACTTTAGTAATCAAGATTTAAAAAACAGAATTATAGCTTCTACATCTTTACGTTATGATATTTTAGATTGGTTATACGCTTCTACCCGTGTTGGTGTAGATCATTACACAAGAAAATCTACATCTATAGAGCCTTGGGGAACAGCATATAAACTTTTAGGAGGTATGAACGAGACTGAAGGTAGATATACACAAATAGATGCTGATGTAATGTTAGGTATAGACAAAAATATTACAGAAAAATTTGCTATTGATGGTTTGGTAGGTGCAAATACAAACCACGTTAAAACTGAAACTTTAATTTTAGGGGGAGATAATTTTGTTGTTCCAGGTTTTGAAGATATATCTAACCTTAGAGATCAAAGTAGAAGTAGAGAATTTCAAGAAAGAAAAATTTCTGGTATTTATGGTTCTCTTGGTTTTTCTTATGATAAGTGGGCTTACTTAACTTTTACAGGAAGAAACGATTGGTTTTCTACATTATCTTATCCAGGTAAAACTACACCAAACAACGAGTTTTACTTTTCTGTAAATACAAGTGTTATTTTATCAGATGTATTAGAGCTACCTAGCTTTATAGACTTCTTAAAAATTAGAGGTGGTTATTCTGGTGTAGCTGGTGGTGGAGATTTAGCATACCAATTAGCGCCAACATACCAAATTTTTGGACAAGGACACCAAGGGCAAACTTTAGGTAGAATTAATGGTAGTTCTGTTCCAAATCCAAATTTAGTTCCTTGGGAAAAAGATGAAACAGAAATAGGTTTAGATCTTAGACTTTTTGGAAACAGATTATCTTTTGATGTTGCTTACTATCAAAATGAAACAACTAAAGATATTGTAAACATTTCAACATCTGTATTCTCTGGTTATGATAGCGCAACTGCTAACATTGGTAAGTTAGAAAATAAAGGTATAGAGTTTTTAATATCTGGTACACCAATACAAACTGAAAATTTTAGATGGAACACAAGCTTTAATGGATCTTACAATAAAAGTGAAGTTACTGCTACTAATGATGAGGGTACACCTATTAGTTTAGATGAGCCAAGAACACAAAACGCAAGAATTACACACGTTGTAGGTGAGCCTTATGGTTCTATAGTAGGTGTATCTTATAATAGAGATGATGCAGGTAACATTATATACGATATAAACTCTGAAGGTGTGCCAATTGCACAAGAAGGAGAGCGTAAAATATTAGGAGAAGGTGTACCACCATTAACTTTAGGTTGGAGTAATACCTTTAGATATAAAGATTTTAGTATGGGCTTTTTAATAGATGGTAAATTTGGCGGACAATTATTGTCTGGTACTAATGCTTTAGGTTATAGTACAGGTTTACACAAAGAAACTTTAAAAGGAAGAGAAAACGGATTAGTAGTTTCTGGTATAGACGGAGATACAGGACAACCATTTACAACTACTGTTGCACCAGAAGATTTACAAACATACTATGGAAGAGTTAGTCGTATTGCAGAGGAATTTGTAGAGGATTCTGACTATATAAAGTTTAGAGAGTTTAGTTTAGGGTATTCATTACCAGAAAAAATGCTAGAAAAAACATTTATAAGTAGTGTAAATGTATCATTAATAGCAAGAAACTTATTCTACATTTCAAGAAGCATAGATAATGTAGATCCAGAAAGTACATACAACTCAGGTAACTCACAAGGTTTAGAATATTTTGGTGTGCCATCAACTAGAAACTATGGTTTTAGTCTAAATGTAAAATTTTAAGAACATGAGAAAAATATTATTTATATTATCATTTGTACTAGTTCTTGGAGCCTGTGATAAAGGTTTTGAAGAGCTAAACGTTAACCCTACAGCACCAAATCAGGTGCCAGCTACCACTAAACTTAGTGCAGCTCAATTATATACTTCTGGTGAGCGTTATGAGAACTGGAGAGCAAATTTAATTTACTCGTCTACAATGATGCAACATTTGTCTACAACAGCAGGCTATTGGTCTGGAGATAAATACACTTGGAACAAAGGCTATGCATCTTCTATGATAGATCGTATTTACGGTAATGCTATAAAAACCGTAGAGGATATGCTTGTTCAGTTAGACCAAGAAGAACAACCAGAAGAAATGAAAGCTATTACTAGAATAATGAGAGTTTTTATTTACCACAGATTAACAGATTTGTATGGTGATGTTCCTTATTCTGAAGCTGGTAAAGCGGTATTAACAGGAAACTTAACTCCAAAATATGACAAACAGAGTGATATTTATGCAGATATGCTTAAAGAGTTAGAGGAGTCTGTAGCAGCATTAGGTACTGGTGTTTCTGGTTTTGGAGATGCAGATTTAATGTTTCAAGGAGATCAATCTCAATGGAAAAAATTTGGAAATTCAATGATGCTTAGGTTAGGTCTACGCTTAATAAAAGTAGATCCTGCTGCGGCAGAAGCTTGGGCAACTAAAGCTATAGCTGGTGGCGTAATGGAATCTAATGATGATATTGCATACATACAGCATACAGCTGGACCTGAGGGAATAAATAAAAACGGTAATGGAGAGGTTTTTACTGCAGATGCCAACCCTAGAATGAGCAAAACGTTTATAGATTTTTTACAAGGAGACCCTAGACTGCCAATTTTAGCAGCTCGTAGAAGTGATGGTAGTACAGATGTTGCAGATTTAAAAGGTTTACCAAACGGTTTAGATAGTCAATTATTAGAAGAGTCTACAGGAGAAAAAGATACAGATTTATATGCAGAACCTAATAGAAGTATTATTACTGGTGAAGGTGCGCCAATGTTTTTTCAGACTTATGCAGAAGTAGAATTTATGCTTGCAGAAGCAGCAGAGCGTTGGGGCTTAGCTGGTGGTGATGCAGCTATGCATTATAATAATGGAGTAAGAGCAGCAATGAAAATGTTAGCTATTTATGGAGATGCAGCTGTAATTGATGACTCTGCTATAGATGCTTATTTAGTAGCTAACCCTTTTGATGCAGCAAATGCATTAGAGCAAATTAATACACAGTATTGGGCAGCTACTTTTTTAAATGAGTACGAGGCTTTTGCTAATTGGAGAAGAACAGGTTTTCCTAATTTAACACCTACAAATTATCCAGGTAATGAGACTGGTGGTACTATACCAAGAAGGTTAACGTACGCTACTAGCGAACAAAGTAATAACCCAGATAACTATGCTGCGGCAATTGCATCTCAAGGTCCAGATGTACTTACCACAAGAGTATGGTGGGATAAATAGTTTTTTAGTGTAATTATTTAGTTTTTTAAAAGAGGAGGAAAAAAGTATTCCTTCTCTTTTTTTTATTACACTAGTTTCTGTATTAATCTTATATTTAAAAAAGCATTCTTAAAATAGAACTCAAACCCAAAAAATGAAATTAACTAAAATACTTTTTCCCCTTATTGCAATTATTACTACTGCTGTAGTAGCACAATCTACTACGGCAGTTTCTTATGTAGATTATGTAAACCCATTGGTGGGGTCAGACTCAGAGTTTGCATTGTCTAACGGTAACACTTACCCAGCAATTGCTACGCCTTGGGGTATGAACTTTTGGACTCCACAAACAGGAAAAATGGGAGACGGCTGGGGATATACCTACGATGCCCTTAAACTTAGAGGTTTTAAACAAACACATCAGCCAAGTCCGTGGATTAATGATTATGCTGCATTTTCATTATTTCCAGAAACAGGAAAATTAAAAATTAATGAAGATGATAGAGCTTCTTGGTATTCACACAAATCAGAAATTAGCAAACCACATTACTACAGTGCTTACTTGGCAGATTATGATGTAACTACAGAAATTACACCAACAGAAAGAGGAGCACAGTTTAGATTTACATTTCCAGAATCTAAAAAATCTCATATTCTTGTAGATGGTTTTTTTAAAGGTTCTATGGTAAAAATAATACCAGAAGAACGTAAAATTATTGGCTATTGCAGAAATAATAGCGGTGGTGTACCAGAGAATTTTCACAATTATTTTGTTTTAGTTTTTGATAAAGATTTTGATGAGGTCTTAACTTGGAAAAAGGAAAAAGAAGGTAAAGAGCATACATCAGAAAGTAAAACTGCAGAAGGGTACCACGTTGGTGCAGCTATTAGTTTTTCAACAAAAGACGGTGAACAAGTTACAGCAAAAGTTGCATCGTCATTTATTAGTTTAGAACAAGCAGAAATCAACCTAAAAAGAGAAATAGGAGATGATAGTTTTAATCAGACTAAAGAAAAAGCAGCTACAGCTTGGAATAAGGAATTAGGGCGTATGGAAGTAGAAGGTGGTACTGTAGAAGAATACAGAACATTTTACACCGCTTTGTACAGAGTTCTATTGTTTCCAAGAAAATTTTATGAGTTAAACGCTGCAGATGAAATAGTGCACTATAGTCCTTACAATGGTAAGGTTTTGCCTGGTTATATGTTTACAGATAATGGCTTTTGGGATACATTTAGAGCGGTTTTTCCATTTTTTACTATAATGTACCCAGAGTATTTAAGTAATGTAATGCAAGGCCTGGTAAATACGTATAATGAAAGTGGTTGGTTGCCAGAGTGGGCAAGTCCTGGACATAGAGATTGTATGATAGGATCTAACTCTGCTATAAACATTGCTGATGCTTATTTAAGAGGAATTAGAGGCTACGATGTTGAAACCCTGTATGAAGCTGTTAAAAAGAACTCTACTAGCAAAGGGCCAGTTAATTCTGTTGGTCGTTTTGGAGCTGAATTTTATAATGATTTAGGATATGTGCCTTATGATGTTGGCGTAAATGAAAATGCTGCACGTACACTAGAATATGCATTTGCAGATTGGAGTATTGCAGAATTGGGAGAAGCATTAGGAAAACCTAAAAAAGAGGTAAAACTTTTTAGAGAACGATCTTTAAACTATAAAAATGTTTTTGATCCAGAAATTGGCTTTATGCGTGGTAAAAATAAAGATGGTTCTTGGGCAACTACCTATACACCAGATAAATGGGGAGATGCTTTTACAGAAGGCGCTGCTTGGCACTGGACGTGGTGTGTTTTTCACGATCCATTAGGGCTAGCAAAAGAGTTTGGAGGAGTAGCTAAAATGCGTTCTAGATTAGACGATGTTTTTACTGCAGCACCTACTTTTAACGACTCTTATTACGGACAACAAATACACGAAATTACAGAAATGTTGGTTGCAGATATGGGGCAATACGCACACGGAAACCAACCTGTACAACACGCTATTTATTTGTACAATTGGTTAGACCAACCTTGGAAAACACAAATGCATGTACGTAATGTAATGGATAAGCTTTATTCTTCTGCACCAGATGGTTTGTGTGGTGATGAGGATAATGGGCAAACATCTGCTTGGTACGTGTTTTCTGCTGCAGGTTTTTATCCTGTAACTCCAGGAACAGGAGAATATGCTTTGGGCAGTCCGTTGTTTAAAAGTGTAAAAATGCATTTAAGAAATGGAAACACTTTTACAGTTAATGCTCCAAACAATAGTAAAGAAAATATTTATATTGATGAGGTACAGAAAAACGGAAATAGTTATAAGAAAAACTACATTACGTTTGATGATATTATGAGTGGTGCAACTTATAATTTTGGTATGAAAAATACACCTAACAAGAATAGAGGAATGGATAAAAATGCTAAACCATACTCAATGTCCATAACAAAAAAATAATTTTAAAAATTAAGAACTGGGTTGTGCTTTACTTAATGCATAACCCAAGTTCCTAAATGTGCTTTGCTGTTTAGTGTATATCCTAATTTATAAGCATTAGAATCTGTTATTTCTATAATTTTACCAGGTGCAGGTATAATGTTATTTTGTAAAAGCAGTGTGTTGTAAATTGCTACATCTTTAGCAGAAATAGTTTTTCCGTTTTTTATAATTGTTGTGCCATTAATTTCTAAAAGCAACTTTTCTTTTAATGAGGATATATATCCTTTTTCTTTTAATTTTTTTAGAAAATTAGTCAGTTTTGCATTGTCATTTAATATAACAATGTTTTGACCAGTTTTGTAAAATGAAAATGTATTTTCTGAGCTAATATTGTATTTTTTTAAAATACTCTTGTACTGGTTAATTTGTGTGTTGGTAAGTTTTGTTCCATTAATGTAAACGCCTGTTTGGTCTGCGTTGCAAGCAACATCATTTTTAGACTGTATTATTTTATCTCTTAAAAGAGCGGTAATAAGTTCTGTTTGTGCATTTGGCCAAGTGTAGTTATTAGCATTTTGTATACTATAACTTAAAATAGTTTTACTGCTACCTAAAAGCATTTTTAAAGGAGCACTAATTGCTCCTTTATGACTAGCTTTTGTACTAATATCTGCGGCTTTTTCTGCTAGCCGTTTTGCTTCTTCGGCAATATGTATAGCATCATCCTTGTAGCTTTGTAGGTTAGCCTGTTCTAAACGTTTTGCTTCTCTTTGTATTCTTGCAGCTTCACGTTTCATTCTTTCTGCATCTCTAAGTAGCCTATCTGCTTCGCGCTGTAATTCTTCTGCTTCTCGTTTTGTTTCATCATTACCAGATATAACTGTTTTTAATGTTTTTCCTAAGGCTTCAAACTTTGTAATAAGCGCATCAGAAGCTACATTTTTATCTAAAAACATTACTAGTTTTTTAGAATTTAGGTTTACATTGTAAACTTCATTCTCATCAGCATTAGAAATCCAAGAATAAGAATTACCAGATTTGGTCATTTTTTTAGATTCTAATTCATTTTTTAATACAGATAGTAATTCTGAGTATTTTTTTTGAGGGAATTTTGCTTTAAACTTATAACTATCATTTGTATTGCTAATAGCTATAGAAATACTACCACTACTATTATTGCTGCTAGACCTAGAATAAGACATAGAACTAGAAGAGGATGTATGTGTTGTTGGTGGTTTTGGAGGAGTTGGTATTGTTTGTGCCAGTACTGTGTTTCCTAGCAAAAATAAAATAATGTGTACGGTTAATATTGCTTTTGTTTTCATAGATTTTGTTTTTTGATTTCTGCTTTAAACAGAAGTTTTTGTTGTTACATTTTACTCCTTAATTTTAAAGGTTAAGCCAACACCACGTGCACTTTCTATAGATATACTGTTGTCTTCTTTAAAATATTTACGGAGCCTACTAATAAAAACATCCATACTACGACCAGAGAAAAAATCGTCTGTGCCCCAAACAGCAGTAAGCAGATGATCTCTTTTTACCATTTGGTTTTTATTCTCAAAAAAATAAGCTATTAACTGAGCTTCTTTTTCTGTTAGTCGTTGTATTTTGTTATTAAAAAGTAATTGGTAATTAACAGGGTTAAAAACATAGGCGCCTATGTTGTAGCTACTGTTGTTTTTTGATTGATGAATGATTTTTTGTGTTCTTTTTAATATATTTTTTAATCGTAATATTAGTATATCTGCTTCAAAGGGTTTTACTATATAATCGTCTGCCCCAAGCTTTAACCCTTTAATTTTATCATCTTTCATTTTTTTAGCTGTTAAAAAAACAAAAGGAGTTTCTGGACTATTGTTTATTATTTTTTCGGCCAAGGTAAAACCATCCATTTTTGGCATCATAACATCAAAAACACAAATATCAAAAGGATTGTTGTTACTTGCTTCTTCTATAAAAAAATCTAAAGCCTCTTTTCCATCTTTTGCCCAGGTAACAGTAAAATCATGAATTTCTAAGTATTGCTTTAAAATACTTCCAAAATCAAAATCGTCTTCGGCTAATAAAACAGTTGTCTTTTGCATTAGTTTATTGGTGTTTTAATAGTAAATGTTGTTCCTTTATGTAATTGGCTTTCAATAATAATAGTGCCATTGTGTGCATTTATTATTTGTTTTGTGTAATATAGCCCCAGTCCTAATCCTTTTACATTATGTAGGTTACCATCTGTAACTCTATAGAATTTATCAAAAATTAAGGGTAGGTTTTTTTGTGGAATGCCAATGCCATTGTCTTTAATTACAATACTATATTCTCCGTTTGTATGTTTGGTTTCTATAGTGATTTGTATAGATTCTGTACCATACTTTACCGCATTTTCTAATATATTTAATAGTGCCGTAGTAAAATGAAACTTGTCTATACGTAGTAAAACTTCTGCAGTGCAAACTTTATTTATTATGGTAACATCTTGTTGTTGTACAGATAATTTAAAATCTTCAATCAAATGCTTAAAGTATTCGTTATCTATAACTTGTTCTTTATTTAAAACAATTTCTTTTGAACTAAGACTATTAGTCATTACTTGATCTATTAGCTTTTGCAAACGTTCATTTTGTCTGTCTACAATATTTAGTGTACTGTTAAATATAGCTTCGTTATTCTTAATTTCTGCTTTTTTTAAACTTTTAGATGCTATACTTAAAGTAGCTAAAGGCGTTTTTAACTCGTGTGTGATGTTATTTATAAAGTCGGTTTTAATTGCTGTTATTTTTTTCTGTGTAATTAAGTTTTTTATGGAGTAATATAATAGGCCAATAACTATTAAAAATATAAGTACAGAAGCAAAGAGTAGAAACGCCATTCTTTTGTATACAATACTTTTCCACTCTTTAATTAATATTTTGTTTTCTGTTTTTACTTCTAAATCAAATGTGTTTATTTTTATTTCACCTTCAACTTTTTCTACAAATTCTTGCTCAGAAAACCACTTTGCATTGTTAATGGTTTTTGCATTTTTATCATCAAACTCTTCTCCAAATAATCTAGATTGTTTTTTGCCAGCATAAAATATGGTATCATTTTTAATTTTATCTAAAAGAACAACGCTGGTTAAATTCATTTTAAAATCTACATCATATCCTAAATTTACTTTTTTAAGTTCTTCCTTAAATATTTTTTTAAACTCGGTATTTAAGCCATCACTTTTTTCGTTAGATCTACTTATAATTTGAGATTTAGATAAACGATTGTTTTTATAATCTGCTATGTAGTTTTTTAAATTATCTCCCCAAATATTGTACAAAGAATCTAGTTTAGGATTGTCATCTATTACAGAAATAACATCTGTAGTTTCATTAATAAATGCTTTCTTTTTTAGTTGGTAGGTATTGTTTATTAGGTATGCCTGTATAGACGATAATGCTATTAAAACTAGTATAGCAGTACTTATTAATATGGTTGTTTTGTTTTTCATTGGTTTTTTTCTGCAAGTCAAAAGTACCAATAAACCTAGATTAAGTAGTACAAACAGAAGCCGTTAACCCTTCATTAACGTTAATATATGCTGTGTTCACAGTATTTAAAGGTCTTTTGCTCTTTAGTTAATTAAATAAACTTTTTAGCGGTTTTGCCATTAACCTCTCTTTAACCTTGGGTTAACCAACTTATTAATAGAACAACCTCACATTTGTGGCATCAATTAAAAAACTACCAATAATGAAACTATCAAATAAAAACAATACGTATAAGTTATTTGTCTTTTGTGTACTAAGTCTTATGGTGCATAAGATGTCTGCTCAAAAAAGTATAACAATACATAAAGTAAACGAGCCTATAAAGATTGATGGTGATGCTACAGAAGCAATTTGGCAACAACATTTACAAGCAGGTAACTTTATACAAACACTACCAGATGCCGGAAAACAATCTAAACAAAAAACAGATATTGCTATTTTGTTTGATGATAGTTATTTGTACGTCTTAGGTGTTTTATATGTAGATAATAAAGAAGATATAAGCAACCAATTAACAGCTAGGGATGATACTGGTAATGCAGATGTTTTTGGTATACAAATAGATCCTTTTGGAGAGGCTAGAGAGGGTTACGATTTTTCTGTTACTGCAGCAGGAGTGCAATCTGACCAGAAATTAAGTGCCAATGATTCTTACACTAATTACAATGTTGTGTGGCAGAGTAAGGTAAAATTATATGATAATAAATGGGTAGTAGAAATGAAAATACCTTTTAATAGTATTAGGTTCCCAAAAGAAGATTTAAGTAATTTTAAAATTAATTTTCAGCGCATAACCAATAGTTTAAATGAAGATGCTTATTGGAATCCTATACGGTTAGATGTAGATGGATATTTAAATCAGCTTGGAGAATTAAAAGGGTTAAGTAATATAGCACCGCCACTAAATTTATCATTTAACCCCTTTGTCTCTGTAGTTACAGAAAAGAGTCCTAAAGGAACCAAAAACACAACTTTTAATGGAGGTTTAGATGTAAAGTACGTGCACAAAAATGCATATACGCTAGATGTTTCTCTTATACCAGATTTTAGCCAGGCACCATCAGACGATCAAATTTTTAACTTATCTCCTTTTGAAGTAAAGTTTAATGAAAATAGACAGTTTTTTGTAGAAGGCACAGAGATTTTTGACAAAGGAGGCTATTTGTATACACGTAGAATAGGAGGTGAGCCAATATCTAAAAATAACATTAATTTATTTGAAGATGAAGATGTTGTAGAAAACCCAGTTACATCTAACATTATTAACTTAATTAAGTTTACAGGTAAATCTAAAAACGGATTATCTATTGGTGTTTTAAACGGAATAACAGCAAAAAGTGAAGCTGAAATTAAAAATACAAATAGCAATAGTAGAAGAAAAGTTATTACAAACCCAATTACAAATTACAACGCAATTGTTTTAGATAAAGCACTAAAAAACAACTCATCTTTAACCTTTATAAATAACTCTGTATTACGCAGTGGCGCTGTTTATGATGCTAATTTAACAGCATTATTGTATAGGTATTATAATAAAAATAGAACGTACTCTATGTATTTTAAAAAGGCACTTTCGCAAAAATATTTTTCAGATACAGACGATGAGTTTGGACACGAGTATTATGGTTATGCAGGCAAAGTAAGTGGCAAATGGCGAGGAGGAGCATCTATTAAATTATTAGATGATAAATTTGACTCTAATGACTTTGGCTATTTGTCTAGAAACAATGAGCTGCGCTTTAGAGGAGATTTAAGTTATACCAATAATAAGCCTAAAAAAATATTCTCTAGATATCAAGTTTTTTTAGATCACCAGCAGAGGTACTATTACAGTTTAATGAAGCAAGAACAAACGTATTATAAGTTGGGAACCTATGGTGTCTTTAAAAAAAACAACCATACATTTTTTACAGAGTTTAGATACATAGAAGAAAGTAAAAATTTTTTTGAGGCACGTACAAAAGACAAACACTTTAATATACCAGCACAAGCAGAAACATTTTTAGAATACCAAACAAATGATAACAAAGCAGTTTCTATAGCCGGTTATATGGTTTTAGTAAAATATTTTAATTCTGATATTTATAATAGAGAGTTTATAGCAGGTTATGGACTTAACGCAAGAGTTGGTCAGCATTTTTCATTATACTTTAGTCAAGATTTAGAAAATAAACCACAGGGCGTAGGCTTTTTAACAAAGCAAAATAATAGTATAATTTTTGGTAGTAGAAAAGTAAACCAACTTAGTAATGCCTTTACTTTAAATTATGCTGTAAACTCTAAATTAAATTTAAATATGCGTCTGCGTCATTATTGGATTACTGTAGATTATAACAATCAATTTTCATTAAAAGAAAATGGAGATTTTGCTACAAATAGTTTTAACATAAACCCAAATGATTATGATGATAATTTTAACCAGTTTAATATAGATTTTATATCTAAATGGCAGTTTGCACCAGCTAGTGAAATTAGTTTAGTTTGTAAACTAGGTTCTAATTATTACAATACAGAAGTAAACTCTAATTATGGCACAAATTTAAAAGGTGTTTTAGAAGAAAAAAATAGCACTACAGTATCTTTAAAAATGACATACTTTTTAGATGCAAATATTTTAAAGAAGCGAAAAGGCTAAAAATAAGAATTACTATAACTGTCTACCGTAATTGCTTTTAAATTATGAACAATTAGATGGTCTAAAATTGTTTTAGAGTCATAAGTTGTAAAAAGATTATTTGATGAAAACGCAATAGACTCTACCCTTAAAAAATATAATTCTGTTATAAGTTTAACGTTTACACTAGGTAAAATTAGTCCTTTTTCTTTGGCACTATTTAAAAGATTTAAAATGGTAGAATAAGAAAGTTCTTTTCTAAAATTATCAAAAGTAGTATAGGCGTGTGGGTAATATTTTTTTAAACCAAAAATAAACGAGGGTTTAAAGTATCTAAGATACTCAAACCCTCGTTTGTATATTAATATAATAGTAAGTATATCGTCATTACTATTGTTTTTAACAATCTCATTAATATCCAATTTATAATCGTTTATTAAAGACGCAACACTTTTGTTCACTAAAGTTTCTTTGTTTTTAAAATGTACATAAATCGTTTTTTTAGATATCCCTAGTGTTTTTGCTAATTCATCTAAAGTAATACGTTTGCTGCCAAATTTTGTAAAACTGGCTTTAGCACATTCTAAAAGTTCTTTTTTAGTGATCATTACTACTTATCTTATTTCCAACCGCCACCAAGAGCTTCATATAAATTTACAATACTTGTTAGTTGTTGTAATTTGCTATCAATAATATTAAGCTCTGCATTTAAAGCACTTTCTCTGGCAGTTAATAAATCTAGGTAGTTTGCGTACCCGTTTTTAAGTAATTCCTCTGAGTTTTGTTCTGCTCTGCGTAAAGCTTCAACTTCTTTTTGTCTATACTCATATTTTTCAGTTTCTGCATTGTAAGTATACAAGGCATTAGAAACCTCAGAGCCAGCTGTTAAAAGTGTCTTTTTAAACTGTAATAAAGATTGCTCTTGTTGTGCCAATGCAACTTCTTTTTGTGTTTTTAGCTTACGCTGATTAAAAATAGGCTGCGTTAAACCACCAACAATATTTGCAAAAAGTGAGTTAGCATCCAACAACTTATCTAACTCTAAACTTTGGTAACCTCCAGAAGCTGTTAATGTTAAAGATGGATAAAAACTACTACGAGCTACATTTGTAAGCTCAAAAGAATTTATTAAACCATATTCAGCAGCCATAACATCTGGTCTGTTGCTAAGTAGGGTAGAGGGTACACCAAGAGCCAAATCTGTCTCTATTTTTTGTATGTCTAAACTACTTCTTTTAAAGTTTTGGGGAGCCTTACCTAATAATATACTTAATGTATTTTCTGTTCTAAATATTGCAGCTTCAATATCTACCTTTAAAGCTTTTGCACTATTGTATTGTGCTATGTTTTGGTCTACTGCAACTTGCGTTACATTACCAGCATCTTTTAAGGCTTTAATTGTTTCTACACTACTTTCTCTAGTTTTAATTGTTTCTTTAGTAATAGCTAATTGAGCATCTAAAGCCAATAAATTATAGTACGTATTTGCTATACTAGAAATAAGTTGCGTTTTTACAGCTTGGTGACCTGCAACACTTTGCATATAGGCAGCCTGTGTAGCTCTTTTGTTACTTCTAATTTTTCCCCAGATATCTGCTTCCCATGATAGGTTAGCAGTAATATCATACTGGTCTGTAGATGTGTTACTTAAAAAAGAACCAAACTGACTGTTTTTAGATAATTCTTGGTGTGTGTAATTAGGACCAACACTTAATGTTGGAAAATATCCTGCTTTACCCTGCTTAGCATAAGCTTCTGCAGCAGCCAATTGTTGAATAGCAATTCTAATATCTAAATTGTTTTGTAAACCTTCTGCAATGTACTGCTCTAAATAATTATCAGTAAATAAATTTTTCCAAGACACATTTGCCATAGATATACTATCTGTAGGCAAATTGTCTGTTCTGTATAAGGCCTCGGTTTCTGGTAACTCTGGCCTGTTGTAATCCTTAGCAACAAAACAACTTTGTAGTGTAAAAGCAACAACTACTATAAGTGCTGTTTTGCTAATAAATTTATATTTTATTGTAGATCTCATAGTTCTTATTCTTCTGTAGTTTGAATTGCTGGTTTACCAGAAACTTTTTCTTGTAACCATTGAAATAAAATAAACAGTATTGGAATAACAAATACACCTAATATTGTACCTATTAACATACCACCTGCTGCACCAGTACCAATAGAATTGTTACCTTCTGCACCAACACCTTTTGCTAACGCTAATGGCATTAAACCTAAAATAAAAGCAAAAGAGGTCATTAAAATTGGTCTTAAACGAGACTTAGCACCGTCTATAGCAGCATCTACAATAGATTCGCCTGCTTTTCTGCGTTGCAGAGCAAACTCCACAATTAATATGGCATTTTTAGCAAGTAGACCAATAAGCATTATTAGTGCAATTTGAAAGTATATGTTATTTTCTAATCCTAAGAACTTAGTACTAATATAAGCTCCAAATACACCAAATGGTAGAGATAACACTACTGCAAATGGCAGCAAGTAACTCTCGTACTGGGCACTTAATAAAAAGTAAACAAATAAGATACTTAGTATAAAAATAAATGTAGTTTGGTTACCAGCACTTACTTCTTCTCTTGTTAAACCAGAATATGCAACGGTGTAATTACTAGGTAATTTGGCTGCTTCTTCTTCAATAATTCTAATAGCATCACCTGTACTAAACCCATCATTAGTTGCTCCTGTTATTTTTGTAGAATTAAATAAGTTAAAACGAGTTACAGATTGTGGCCCATATACACGCTCTAAGTTTACAAATTGTGTAATAGGCGTCATTTCACCAGCATCTGTTCTAACATACATACTGTTTAGGTTTTCAATACTAGCTCTATCCTCAGGTAATGCCTGTATGTATACTCTAAATTGTTTTCCAAATCTAGAAAAATCTGATGCGTATACTCCACCAATATACCCTTGTAAAGTAGAGAAGATACTGCTAACAGACACTCCTTTTTCTTTAGCTAGTGGTACATTAATATCCATCTCATACTGTGGGTAACTCGTATTAAACGAAGATTGTGCATACTTAATTTCTGGGTGAGACATTAAAGCCATTGCAAACTCTTTGTTTGTTTTGTCTAAGTCTGTAAATTCACCTCCAAATTTATCTAGCAAGTTAACCTCAAAACCGGCAGAGTTACCAAAACCACGTATACTTGGTGGAGAAAAGAAAATAATATTAGCTTCTGGCATTGTAGATACTACACCAAATAGCTTACCTGTAATTGCTTGTACAGATGTAGAAGGATCTTCACGCTCTGTCCAATCTTTTAATTTAATAATACCAAAACCGTAGTTGGTACCAGCACCACTAATTAAACTTCTACCTTTAATAAAGTTAACAGCGGCAATACCTTCTATACCGTTTATTTTAGAATATAAATTACGAGCAACAGCATCAGTTCTATCTAAAGAAGAACCCGCAGGTAATTCTATGTTAGCAAAAATAATACCTCTATCTTCATCTGGTACAAAACCTGTTGGTGTTGTTTGTGAAGCCCAGTAGATACCTACACCTGCAATTATTAATAATAATACAGATACAAATTTTCTCTTGTATAAAAATTGAAGCGATTTACCATACCTGTTTATAGTAGCATTAAAACCACGGTTAAACAAAGTGTAAAAACGTTGTAAAGGACTTTTGCCTTTTAACTCTTCATCATGTTTATGTTCTTTTAATAATAAAGCACATAAAGCCGGACTTAATGTTAATGCGTTTACTGCAGAAATTAAAATGGCAATAATTAAAGTAACTCCAAATTGCTCATAAAACACACCAGTAGGACCAGTAATAAATGTTACCGGAATAAATACAGCAGCCATTACTAATGTAATAGAGATAATGGCTCCAGAAATCTCGTTCATTGCTATAAGTGTAGCCTTTTTAGGGTTTTTAACCCCTTCATCCATTTTTGCGTGGACGGCCTCTACCACAACAATAGCATCATCTACCACAATACCAATAGCCAGCACTAAAGCAAATAATGTTAAAAGGTTAATTGAGTACCCAAAAACATTAAGGAAAAAGAATGTACCAATAATAGATACAGGAACTGCAATTGCAGGAATTAAAGTAGATCTAAAATCTTGCAAAAAGATAAATACAACTAAGAAAACCAATAAAAAGGCTTCAACAAGTGTACTAATTACTTTTTCTATAGATGCGTTTAAGAATAAACTTGTGTCATAAGGAACAAATATATTTAAACCCTCTGGTAGGTCTTTTTCTACAGAGGTTAAAGTAGTTTTAATATTCTCTATAATCTCCTGAGCATTAGAACCTTTTGTTTGAAAAATACCCATAAATACAGCAGGGTTTCCTAAACTCATTGCGTTAGAAGAATAAGATTGTGCATCTAATTCTATTGTTGCAACATCATTTAAACGTAAAAATTCTCCGTTACCTAATGCTTTAATTATAATATCTCCATATTGTTTTTGCTCTTTAAAACGTCCACTATATGTTAATGTGTATGTAAATGCTTCACCATTATTTTCTCCTAAAGAACCAGCAGCAGCTTCTAAATTTTGTTCTGCTAAAGCAGCAGAAATATCTGAAGGTATTAGATTATAAGCAGCTAGCTTTTCTGGTTTTAACCAAATACGCATAGCATAGTCTTGCTGAGAAAATACAGATACATCACCAACACCACTAATACGTTGCATTGCTGGTATAACGTTTATTTTTAGGTAATTCTGAATAAATGTAGCATCATAATCTTCATTCTCAGAATACATAGATATAAACATTAAAGCACTAGTTTCTTGCTTTTGTGTAGTTACACCTGTTTGTATTACTTCTTGCGGTAATAGCGGATTTGCTCTTGCAACACGGTTTTGTACGTTTACAGCAGCAATATCTGCATCTATTTCCTGATCAAAATAAACTGTAATTTCTGCAGTACCATTGTTTGATGCTGTAGAGGTAATATAACTCATACCTTCTACACCGTTAATTTGCTCCTCTATAGGAATAATTACACTCTCTAATACAGTTTCTGCATTGGCTCCTGTATATGATGCCGACACCTTAATTGTTGGTGGCGCAATATCTGGGTATTCTTCTATTGGTAAACTTGTTATACTTATAACACCAAGTACAACAATTATAATAGATATTACTGTTGAAAGAACGGGCCTTTCAATAAATGTTTTTAACATAACTAAATAAATTTAGAGTTTTTAGTTTTTAAATAATGTAGCTATAGGTTTTATGGCATCATCAAAAGAAGTTTCTTGAGGAGCTATTACCACACCATTTTTTAATTTGCCTACACCAGTTGTAACAATTTTGTCTTTAAGATCTAAACCAGATTCTACAACATATAAATTATCTACAGTAGACTTTATTTTAATGATAGATGTAGTTACCTTATTATCTTCTCCTACTTTAAATATCATTACATTACCTTGTTGTTCGTAAGTTGCTTGTTGTGGTACAACAATTGCATTTTTAAACGTATTTGGTATTTGTATTTTACCACTGTTACCATTTGTTATTAAACGGTTAGGGTTGTTAAATATGGCTCTTAAACTTACGGTACCAGTGTTAGGGTTTATTTGTCCTGTACTAGTTTGTATTTTACCTTTTTCAGAATACGTACTGCCATTTGCTAAAATTAAGCTTACCTCTGGGTAATTTGCTAATTTTTCATTTAAGGTTTTACCTTCTGCTTTTTCTAAAAAGTCTAAATATTGTGTTTCGTTTAAGCTGAAAAATGCATAAACTTTGCTAATGTCACTAACTGTAGTAAGTGGAGTAGGGTCACTTGGACTAATTAACGCTCCTTCTCTAAAATTAATAGCACCAACATAACCATCTACAGGACTTTTAATTGTAGCATAGCCAATATTAGCACTTACACTACTGTAATTAGCTTTTGCTTGTGCTAAATTAGCTTTTGCTGTTTCTAGTTGTACTGCACTAATAATATTTTTTTCTACTAGTGGTATTAATTTGTTAACCTCTACTTGGGCAACATTAATACGTGCTTTTGCAGCACCAGCATCTTGACTTAAAGACTGTGTTTCTAATCTAAATAAAACCTGACCTTTACGTACTTTTTGCCCTTCGTCTACTAATACTTTTTGTATGTAACCAGATGTTTTTGCCCTAACATCACTATTTATAATACCTTCTATTGTAGTAGGGTACTCTTTGTAACTTGTTACTGTTTTAGTTTGTAATTGTGCAACCGGAAACGGTGCTGGTGGTGCCTGTGGTGCTTGCTGTTCTTGCTTGCTTCCACAGCTAACAATGACTAGGAATGCTGCCATTGGAATTATAATTCTACTAATAGTTCTCTTTTTCATCTTAATTCTGTCTTTATAGGTTAATGTTGTCCACGTTTAGTTTTGAAATGGACGTAATTGCTTGGTTTAAAAATTGTATGTAATTGTTATGAAATGTTAAATCAAATTTTTCATCTTCTGCAGTGGTTTCTAAATCATTAATTTCATTTTTATAATCTCTAACTTCTTGGTGTAGCTCTTTTTCTACTTCCCATTTCTGAATCATATTAGAAATGTGACTTTTTATTTTATTGGAAGTAATAACATAGTATTTTTTACGATCACCAGTTTTTGTAAAATATTCTATCTCTTTTATATCTGTTAAATAATTTAGCTGAGTTGATATGGTACTTTTACTAGCGCATAATAATGATACTAAATCTTCAAAAGTTGTCCCTGTTTTTCCTGTTAGGATAATATAAGCAAGCACCCTAGAAGCTATAGGAGAATATCCATTGTTAGATTCTATATGCACTCCTAGCTTTTCTACTAGTGTACCTTTTTTGCTGCACATATTCTTCTTCATTTGCAATACCCTTTTTTTTATTAGTATTTATTTTAATTTCTCTTTTTAGATTTAAAAAGAAGTGCAAAGATATGATTGGTTCGGTAAGTTCCGAACTAAACGAAGTTAATTAAATGTTAAAGGAAGTTATTTGTTTACATTGTTTATTATCAGCATATTAAATTATGTTATTGCTAAATTTTAACTACTTTTTTTGTTTATTTTATGAAGATAAAACGCTTGTTTTTTTACATATTAACCTTTGTATATGTAAAAAATCGCATAAAGAGTAACGTGCTCTATATGCGATTTAAAACTAGATAAAAAAATACGGCGATATAAGAAAACTTATACCGCCGTATTCAATGAACTAAAAATCTAACTACTAATATCCTGGATTCTGATCTGCTTGTGTCAATTCAGAATTCTTTTCTATTTCTGTTTCTGGAATAGGGAATAAATCATTTTTAGACGAATATCCTGTTCCTGCTAATTCTGTTGCAGCTTTACCCCAACGAACTAAATCCCAAAAACGTTGTCCTTCATGAGCTAACTCTAAGAACTTTTCATTTACAATAGCCTCAAATAAATCATCACCAGCTAAAGATGCATCTACATCTGCTAAACCAGCTCTGTTTCTAACTTTATTTAACTCGGCTCTTGCCAAACCATCTTTGTTGTCTTTATTATAAGCTTCGGCAGCTAATAACAATAGTTCTGCGTAACGGAATAATTTATAGTTTGTACCATAGTTTAATTCTTTTACGCCATCAGCACTAGTATCTTCTTCTTTTGTAGCATACTTAATTCTAATACCACCTTCATAATCCCAAATAGAACCTCCAGTTGCTGCAGACTCATCTACGCTACCACCAGCAGCAATTAACTCTTCTTCTGTCATTACAGTAGCTAATTTACGGTCTGTATCACCAGCTGCATCAAAAGCATCCATAAGTTTAGCTGTTGGTAGGTTAAAGCCCCAACCATTAATTAAACCTACTGTAGATACATCAAAAATACCATCACCTCTAGGTCCCATTAACTGTATATGTATGTTGTTTTCATTTCTTCCGCCCCAAGCAAAGTTACCCCAGTCTCTTCCGGTAGTAGAAATAAAACCAATTTCAAATAAAGATTCCTTTCCAAATTCATAATCTATAGCCCACGCATCTGCAGCAGTTGCTTCTAAGTCGTGTGCTGGATTAGAAATTACAGCTTCAAAAAACGGAATAGCTTCTCCGTATAAGCCTTCAAAAACTAATACTTTACCCATTAAGGCTTGTGCAGCACCTTTAGATACTCTAAAGTCTTCTGCTAAAGCTGTTTTGTCTGGTAGACCAGCAATTGCATCTGTTAAATCTGCTTTTACTTGTGTGTAAATATCAGCTCTAGGAGACTTAGCAATTCCAAATTCATCTGCTGTAGATGGTATTGTTAATCTTAAAGGGATATCACCAAACATTGTAGTAAGCTCAAAATAAGACCAAGCTCTTAAAAATTTAGCTTCAGCTAGTGCTAATTCTTTGTTACTTAAATCACTGTCTTTAATGTTTTCTATAACTAAGTTTGATAATGAAATTGTTCTGTAAAACAAGTTCCATACACTTTCTATAGATTGGTTAGATGTAGATACGTTTGCATAATCATCTATATCTTGTAATTGTGGTTGATCACCGCTATTACCACCAGCAGCATTCATATCATCACCAGGTAATTGTTTTACTAAAAATGCACTATGCCAATCTACAGAGTAGGTGTGTTGCATTAAGTCATAAATACCAATTATGGCTGCGTCTACGTTTTCTTCTTCAAGAAAAAACGTTTCCAAATCTTCTCCGTCTTCTCGCGGATTTGTTGTAAAATCCTCACTACATGCAGTAACTCCTCCAATAAAAAGGATAGTTACCATTGCGATTATAATTTTTTTCATAATAATATATCTATTTATTAAAAGTCTAATGATAAGCCAAATACTGTTTTAGCAGCAGTTGGATAAAAACCTCTATCTACACCAATAGAATTATAGCTAAAGTTACCAATTTCTGGGTCTAAGCCTTTATAGTCTGTAAACGTAAAGTAATCATCTAAAGATACATAGATTCTTAAATTGTTTATTTTTAGTCTTTCTGCAATCTTCTTAGGTAGTGTGTAACCAACTTGTATTTGCTTAATTCTCATATAAGAACCATCTTCTACCATTAAATCTGTATCATAAGAATCTATTACATTGGCAGCACCAGGAAAAGTAGCTACATCACCAGGTTGTGTCCATCTTTCGTTATAAAAATGTACTGGCTTGTTAGTAATAGGTCTAGATGGTTGGTGGTAGGTAGCAAAAATATCGTTACCAATTGTACCTTGAAATTGTAAGTTAAAATCAAATGCCTTGTAACCTAAAGCAATGTTACCACCAAATAAAACATCTGGGTGAGGAGAACCTACCTTTACTTTATCTGCGTTATTTACAATATTATCTCCGTTAGTATCTACTTTTATAACTTCTCCGGTAGCAGTATCTATACCATCTGTTTTATAACCGTAGAAATACCAAGATGGTTGCCCTTCTGTAAAACGAGTAACACCATCTGGATTTTGTTGTGCACCAGCACCAATAATAGAAGCTCCTTCTGGAACAAATAATATCTCTGTTACTTCATTTTTTAAAGTTGATAGGTTAGCGTTAAAATCATATCTAAAACCACCACTTGTTGTGTCTCCATAACCAAGTTCAAATTCCCATCCTTTATTTTCTATAGTACCAGCGTTAAATTCGTTAGATTGAAAACCTGCAGAACCAGGAGTAATTAAACCACCATTGTTAACAATAGCATCTTTTGTAGTTTTTTTGTAGTAATCTACAGAGAAATTTAATCTGTTTTCAAAAGCTCTAAAGTCTGCACCAAAATCTAACTGCTCAGATGTTTCCCAAACTAAGTTAGGGTTAGAGTATCCAGAGATTTGAGCACCTGTTGCACCTTCATAATTAATACCTACACCATTAATAGCTCTAATAACATACGTTTTATCTGCATTACCTATTAAGTTACTTCTACTACCATTTTGTCCCCAACTGGCTCTTAATTTAGCGTAGTTTAATTTAGAATCTTCTTTCCAAAAATCTTCTTTAGATAATACCCAACCAGCAGAAAAAGCAGGGAATGTACCAGCTCTATTAGCTTCTGGGAATTTATCAGACTTATCTCTTCTTATAGATGTTTCAAATAAATATTTACCAGCAAAATCATAAGATAATCTACCGTACATAGAAACCATATTATCTGGAGCAGGTAAAATATCTTTAACCTCTACAGTGTAACCAGGCAAGTCTAAATCAAAACCAGTAAATTGGTCTATATCTACAGAACCGTTTCTAGACAAAACAGTTTCAAACCTTGTTTCCTCTGCAGAGTAACCAGCTAATAATGTAAAGTTATGATCGTTAATTGCTTTAGTGTATGTAGCAAAGTTTTCCCATAACCACTTTTTAGTTTCATACTTAGTTTGTGATGTAGTATACTTTGTATTTGCAGCTTCAGAAGATACGTAGTAAGGAATTACGTTGTTTCTAACTTCTGTTTTTCCGTTTTCATAACCAAATCTAGATGTAAAGTTAAAACCTTCAAATAAATTAAACTTTAAGTAAGCAGATCCTAAAAACTGATCTGTGTCTGTTATAGTTTTATTAATATCATTAGCAAAAGCAACAGGATTAATTACCTCTCCAGTAGAATAGCTTGGGTAACCGTAAACACTACCATTGTTTGCTGTTAATACAGGAACACCATTATCTGTAGCTCTGTCATATACAGACTGTGGTACTTGACCATTTGAATAAGTTACAGGAGTTAACGGATCTATAATTAGCATATTTTGAATAACACCTCTGGTATCACTATTTTCTTGAATACCGTTTTTGTCTGTAATAGAGTAAGTTGCATTTACACCAGCCTCTAACCAGTCTGTAATATCTGCTTTAATGTTTGCTCTAAAAGTAGAACGCTCAAAAGAAGAATTGCCTTTACCAACTATACCGTCTTGGTTTAAGTTAGATGCAGACATATAGTATGATAATTTTTCTGTAGCACCAGAAAGGTTAACATCATTTCTAAACATTAATGCATTATTAAATGTTTCGTCTATCCAATCTGTATCATAACCATTTAAAGCAACATTCGCTTGTCCGGCTTCATTCATATACTGTACAAATTGTTCAGCATTCATTAATTCCATATTGGTTTTAACGGTTTGTATAGCTAGTTGTGAGTTAAAACCAACTTTTAAACCACCTTGCTTACCTCTTTTAGTAGTTATAATTACAACACCGTTTGCACCTTCTGTACCATAAATTGCAGCAGAAGCAGCATCTTTTAAAATTTCTAGGTTAGCAATATCACCAGGAGCAATATCTACAATTGAAGAAGTTTTCATACCATCTACAATGTATAGAGGATCTGAGTTACCACTTGATCCAGCACCTCTAATTCTAATTTTAGCTCCAGAACCTGGCGCACCAGAAGAAGAAGAAACAGTAACACCAGAAGTTCTACCTTGTAAAACTTGTTCTACCCTTTGCCCAGATGTGCTTTTAATATCTTTACTGTCTATACTAGAAATTGCACCTGTTACTAAGCTCTTTTTCTTAGACCCATAACCTACAATTACAACCTCGTCTAAGGCTTGTGCATCTTCTTGTAGAGTAACATTAATTGTTGTTTTAGCTCCTACAGTTATGGTTTGTGCAACCATACCTATATATGTAAAGTCTAATTTGTCTGTAGCTTTTACATTATCTATAGTGTAGTTACCATCAAAATCTGTACTGGTACCATTTGTGGTTCCAGATACAATAACGGTTACACCACCAAGTGGTATACCGGCTTGGTCTGTAACAAGACCACTAATAGTCTTTGTCTGCGCAAATGCTGTTTGAGTAATAATAATTACAAGTGTAGCAATCACGTGTTTTAACCTTATTATCATATTAAAAAGTTTAAGTTAGTAAAATAGTTTTTTTGTTAGTTTTAATGTTTATTTTTTTTTGATTTTGTCTTAGTTCTTCATACGTTTTTTTTTCTTTTATGTGTTGTTAGTAATTATTGTGTTTGGTTTTAATTGTTGTGGTTTATGCTTGGTATTATACGATGTACATTATTATAAATATGAGGAGGGCAATAATTGCAATAATTAAGCCTATTTCTACAAGGCGCCTCCATTTAGTGTAGTTAACTTTCATACTTTCAAATATACCTACAGATGTAAATTAGTTGTTAAAACATTTAAAGCGTTCACTACAAAATATGTAGCAAACACTAGTAAATGCGCTTATTTGCAACATTTGTAGCATTGTATGCAACATACGTTTTATTAAATAGGTGTATGTTGTAGCATTGTAGTACTTTAAAATGTTAAAGTTGTAGCTGTGTAGTATGTTTAATTGCCAATTTGTGCTTTATATGTTATAGTAAACAAGTAAAAAGCAGCTAATTTTAACATATTTCTGCGTGTTTTTTTAACAGGTACTTATTCCTAGTTTATAAAAACATTAAGATATAAAAGGGTAGTAATAGAAGAATTATGCCACTTTAAAATGCATAATTATTGTTTTTAAGTGATACTATACTCTTTTGTAATAAGACTGCAATTAAGCTATTTAGTATTGGTTGGTTTAATGTCTGTAGGTAATAAATCAAAGTAGTTTTTAAAGCATTTAGTAAAGTAAGATGGTGATGAAAAACCAACTTTGTATGACACCTCACTAATGTTAGAGTTGCCCATTTCTATTATTTGTCTTGCTTTTTGTAAACGTATGTTACGTAAAAATTCGCTAGCGGTTTGGTTTGTGAGTGCCTTTATTTTGCGGTAAAACTGACTTCTACTTAAATTTAACTCAGATGCTAAAGACTCTACATTTAACTCAGGGTCGTCTATATTATCATTTATATATACCAATACTTTTTGAATAAACTCTTTGTCTAAAGATGTAGTGTTTATATTTTTAGGTACATCATTTATCAAACTAAAATATTTATTAAAAATAAGTTGCCTGCTTGTAATTAACTGTGATACTCTTAGTTTTAAAAGTCTCATATCAAAAGGCTTTACCATATAAGCATCTGCTCCGGTTTCTATACCTTCTATACGGTCGTCAATTCTTGCTTTTGCGGTAAGCATTAATAAAGGAATATGACTTGTTCTAAGATCGTTTTTTATGCTTTTACAAAACTTATAACCATTCATTTCTGGCATAATAACATCTGTAATAATAACGTCTGGTAAAGATTCTTTTGCAATTTTTAATCCTTCGGCACCATTAACAGCAGTAAGTACTTTGTATAAGTGTTTAAATTCATTTTTAATATAATTTCTTAACTCTGTGTTGTCTTCTACAATTAATAGTGTGTGTAAATTAGGAGCACTATCTAATTCATTTTCAGTATCATTTGTGGTACTTTCTTTTTTTATTTGGTCATTTTTGTTAATAGTTGTGTTTGCAATATCTGGTACAATTTCTTCAGTAGTAAAGTGTGACTTACCTGCTGGTAGTATAATTTTAAACTTGGTGCCTTTACCAACAGTACTATTAACTTCTACTTTTCCTTTGTGTAATTGCACAAAACTTTTTACTACTTCTAAACCAATACCTGTACCGTCATAATAGGTTTTGTTTAAATTATCTACCTGATAAAAGCGCTCAAAAATACGTTTTACTTGTTCTTTTTTAAGTCCAGGCCCAGTATCTGATACTGTAATTTTTATTGCTTTAACCGGAGTTATAGGGTTAACTAAAGGCAGTATTGCTAATTTGTTTTTAGGTTCTAACTTAATTTTTATTGCGCCTCCGTTTGGTGTAACTTTCATTGCGTTAGACAAAATATTGAAAATTATTTTTTCAAGTTTGTTTTCATCTGCCCAAATAGGAATGTCATCTAAGACAGAACTTACCCATAAGTTTATATTTTTAGAGTTGGCTTCCTCTGTAAAATGACTAGCTATTTCTTTTGTAAAAGCAACTAAATTAAGTTCTCTAACCTTTATGTTTACTTTGTTTAATTCTAATTTTCTAAAATCTAAAAGTTCGTTTATTAAACGGTAAAGTCGGTCTGTGTTTTTATGTATTATATTTAGTTTTTCCTTAGTTCTTGTTGGTAAATTAAGACTAGTATCACTTAAAATATCTTTTAAAGGATTTAAAATAAGTGTTAGCGGAGTTCTAAATTCATGCGATATATTGGTAAAGAATTGAAATTTTTTCTCGTCTAAATCTTTTTCTTGTAAACGCTTATCTCTTTCGTTATTAATTATTTGCTTTTCTTTAATTCTGCTTTGTGTCATTTTATTAAGCATATAAATGCCCAATAAAAACAGTAGAATATAAGCTATTACTGCCCAGACGCTTTTCCACCAAGGTGGTAAAATAGTAATTTTTAACTCTAAATGATCTTCGTTCCAAACACCATCATTGTTAGATGCTTTTAGTTTAAATATATAATTACCAGGGTCTAAATTTGTGTAAGTTGCGCTCCTAACTGCACCTACATAGTTCCAATTTTTTTCATATCCTTCTAAGTAATATGCATATTCATTTTTTTCTGGTCTTGTGTAGTTTATACCAGAATACTCTATAGTAAATACAGCCTGTTTACTGGTAAGACTAATACTATCTGTCTCTGAAATTACTTTTTTTAATGGTGACTTGTGTTGTGTAGGAGTTACTTTTTTATTAAATAACTTAAAGTCTGTTAAGTATATAGAGGTTAGGTTTTTATTCGTCTGTATTTTTTTAGGGTCAAAGTAATCTACTCCTTTGTAATTACCAAAATACAGTTGCCCTTTACTGTCTTTAAAGGTTGCGTTAATATTAAAATCGTTAGACAATAAGCCGTCATTGCTGGTGTAATTGGTAATGTTATTGTCTGTTACGTTTATTTTAGAAATTCCTGAGTTTCCAGTAACCCATATATTACCTTCTTTACATTCTATAATACCACATACATTTTCTTCGGTTAGCCCGTTAAATTTATTATACCATTTAAAGGTGTCTAATTTTGGATTGTATTTACTTAAACCAGCTCCTTTGGTACCTATCCAAATATTACCAAGAGTATCTTCATGTAATGTTAAAATATGGTTAGCGCTAGCCTGGTTTTTATATTCTTTAGACATACGTGAAGACATAGGCGTAACTATAAAATTACCGTTGGTCATTTTTTTAACACGAAATAAACCAACTGTTGTTCCTAGCCAAATGTTATCTTCCTTGTCTACTAACACTTTCCAAACATCACTAACGGTAATATCATTTTTAACAAAAATCTCTGTGTTGTGATGGGTTATTTTCTCTGTTTTAGGGCTGTAAGAGTGTAGGCCTTTGTAAAAAGATCCGATCCAAATGGTTCCTTCAGAATCTTCATCTATACTTAAAATAGTATTAGAGCTTAATTTACCAGCTGTATTTTCTATATTAAAATTAATGAATTTGTTAGAGCCCTTTTTTAGCATATAAATACCGTTGTCCCAACTGGTGGCCCAAATATTTTCTTTACTATCTATAAAAATAGCTTCAATATAATCACTAGTTAGTCCGCTATAAGTACTTTTATCCTTAATATTAATGTGGGTAAACTTGTTTGTTTTTGGATTTAAAACGTCTATGCCGCCACCATCCATACTAATCCAAAGTTTACCATTTTTATCTTGCGCAATACCAGTAACAGAACCAATTTGTAGTGAATTGGGAGTGTTGTTAAGGCTTTCTATATTATTAAACTTGTCATATAACTTATCATAAACAGCAACGCCAGAGTTGTAATACCCCATCCAAATACGCTCATTTTTATCTAAAAATAAAGACCAAATAGAATTGTACAGAATACTTTTTTCATCTGTTTTACTAGATAAGTAGTTTTTTATAATGTTACCATTTGTGTTTATATGAAAAAGGCCATTGTTTTCAGAACCTAACATAATTGTATTGTCTGGTAACTGAATAATAGAGAAAATCTTAGTATCTGCAATAGGGTAGTTACGCGTGTTTAGTAAATCATCAATTTTGTACAAACCATTATTAATAGTACCAACCCAAATATTATTTTTTTTATCAACCAATAATGACTGTATGCCTTCTTTTATTGCAGAAGAGTTGTCATCTGTATTTAATAAGGACTGTTTTAGTTTGTTGGTATTTGTATCATACTCTTGCAAACCTACATTTGTGCCAGCGTAAATTTTATTGTTGTGGTCTAGTTTTAAAGCATAAATACTTATAGGTAAATATTTGTATTGATTTTCAATTTTCTCAGCTTTTAAGGTTTTTAGATTTAGTTTAAACAATCCTAAATCATAAGTACCTATAAATAAATTTCCATTACTATCACCTTCTAAACTACGTATAGATACGTTTATCTTATTTTCTTTTTCGTCGGTAGTTAAATGTACTTTTTTAAACTGATCTTTATCTCTGTCATATACATTTAATCCTTCTTCTGTTCCAAACCAAAGTCGGTTTGTTTTATCTAGGTAAGAGCAATAAACTAAACTACTACTTATAGAGGTTGTGTCGTTTAAAATATGTTTGTAGTAAGTGTAATCTATACCATCATAACGGTAAAGCCCAACACCGTTAGTGCCCATCCAAACATAACCATTATGATCTTGTATTATAGTAGATACACCAACTTTAGATATGCCTTCTTTTATACTTACAAAGTTATATTCTTTGGTAATATCTTGTGAATATGTGGTAGTACAGTAAATTAATAAAAAGACAATAAGTAGTAATTTCTTCATATGGGGCTGAACAATTTTTTACAAGTACAATTTATAAATTAAAATTTAGTTACTAAAGAATTTAAACTAATAGCTTAAATTAATGTTAAAAGGTTATATTTTTCCTATTCATATTTGCTTTAATCTATAATTAGAAATTGATTATTAAGAATATTTTTATATTTGAATTTTACAATTAATTAAGAATGAAGGCTACTACTATTAAAGATTTTTACAGAGAGATAAATGCCGAGCTTCCTGAAGCAATAGGTAAGTATATTGGACACTTTAATATTTTTAATATAGCAGATATGTTAGCTAATTTAAAGACAGATAATGTAATGCCCTACAATAGGCGAATGTATTATAAAATTAGCCTTATCAATGGAAGAAATAGAGCTGAATACGCAGATAAGGTTGTAAATATAGATAAGTATGCATTGTTGTTTGGGTCTCCTAAAGTACCTTATAAGTACGAGCCATTAGATGATAAACAAAAAGGAAAGTTTTGTGTTTTTACAGATGAATTTTTAATAAAATCTAAAAGCGGAGTGGTGTTAGATGACCTACCTATTTTTAATTCTAATGGTTATCCAGTATTTCAATTAAGCAAAAAAGAGTATAAAGAATTGGCTGTATTATTTAAAAAAATGCAAACAGAAATAGATTCGTCTTACGCTTATAAATATGACTTAATTAGGAACTATATTTTAGAAATTATTCATTTTGGACAAAAGTTGCAGCCTAACACTGCTCTGTATTCTGCGCAAACAGCATCAAAAAGAATAACATCCTTGTTTTTAGAATTGTTAGAAAGGCAATTTCCTATAGAGAGTACACAGCAACAATTAAAGCTTAAATCTGCTAAAGATTTTGCAAATAGATTAGCGATACACGTAAACCACTTAAACACAACTTTAAAAGAGAGTACAGGTAATACTACAACTTATTTTATATCAAAAAGAATAACACAAGAAGCAAAATTTTTATTAAAACAAACAAATTGGACTGTATCAGAAATTGCATACTCCTTAGGTTTTGATGAAGTAGCGCATTTTTCAAACTTCTTTAAAAAGCAAACCTCTTTTTCTCCTAATAAATTTAGAAATTAAACTAGTTCTTTGAAATTTACAACTATCTCTTTGTTTTTTGTAAGTTAACGCTTTTACTGTTTTAAGACCTTTGTATTTAATAAAAATAGAATATTATGATGCAAAATAAAATAGTTTTGGTAACAGGTGGTAGCCGTGGTTTGGGTAAAAATATGGCTATAAGTTTAGCTAAAAAGGGATTAGATATTATTTTAACTTATAATAGTAGTAAAGACGGTGCCTTAGCTGTTGTTAAAGAAATAGAAACATTAGGGAGTAAAGCCGCTGTTTTACACTTAAATGTTGATGATACTAAAAAATTTGATTCGTTTTTTTTAAACTTAAAAACTACATTAAGAGAGGTTTTTAATGTAGATAAATTAGACTTTTTAGTTAATAATGCCGGTATTGGTATTAATGAGTCTATTAAAGCTACTACTGAAGATCAGTTTGACAAAATGGTAAACATCCATTTTAAAGCACCATTTTTTCTTGCACAAAAAGTATTGCCATATTTAAATAATGAAGGCGGAATAGTAAATATATCTACAGGTTTAACTAGGTTTACTTTGCCTGGTTATGCAGCGTATGCAGCATCAAAAGGAGCCGTAGAAGTATTGTCATTATATTTAGCAAAGGAATTAGGAAAAAGTAAAATAAGAGTAAATACAGTTGCTCCAGGTGCTATTGAAACCGACTTTGGTGGCGGAGCTGTTAGAGATAATAAGAATTTAAACGATTTTATAGGTTCTCAAACAGCATTAGGTAGAGTAGGAGTTGCTAGTGATATAGGTAGTGTTGTTGCTTTTTTATGCACAGATGATGCTAAATGGATTAATGCCCAACGTATAGAGGTGTCTGGAGGACAAATGATATAAGCTGTTTTTAAATATATGTAACAAGAGTGTTTAGGAAATACACTCTTGTTACAATAGCTTAATTAATTAAATTTTATACAAATTCTGTTGTAATTGTACGTGTATGATACTCTTTAATATTGTTGTTTTTTATACGCTGCAGTACTAATTTAGCAGCTTCTTCACCCATTTTTTTTGCATTCTGATCTATAATTCTAAGACCAGGGTTCCATGCTATTTTAGAGTTATTACAAAAACCGGTATATGCAATATCTTCTGTATTTAAGCTACGGTTAATGTTCATAGCTTGCACCAAAGCAATATCATTAGCACCGTAAACTCCATCTACATTTTTAAGTTCTAATATAGCTTTAAGTTTGGTATTTAACTCATCAGTATTGGTGGCGTCTACAATGCAATTGTCTGTAGAAAAGTTATGTTTTTTAAGTGCATCTATAAAACCTTTAGCTCTTAATTTACCGTGTTGTAATTGGTGAATTAAAGTAACCATTATAGGATTTTTACAGTTCTTATTAATTATTAAATGTTCAGTAGCATTAAATGAGGCTTTGTAGTCGTCAATAATTACGCTATCACATCGTTTTAAATCACTTATTCTGTCAAACAAAACAAGTGGCGTGCCTTCTCCTATAAGTGTATCTATTTGTTTGTACTTGTTACTTATAGCTGTTTCTTTAGAGACGCAAATAATTACACCATCTACATACCCGCCACCTAAAATACTTAAGTATTTAGATTCTTTTTCGGCAGACTCATTGCTTATACTGGTTATTAATTTATAACCATTTTCATCTAAATATTTTTCTATGCCAACCAATACTTTTGCGTAAAACGGATTTAGTACACTAGGTATAATTAAACCTATATTATTAGTGTATCCTTTTCTTAAACTAGCAGCAAAACTATTAGGTCTGTAGTTGCATTTACGTGCAAAAGCCTGTACTTTTTCTTTTGTGCTAATACTAATTTCAGGACTGTCAGACAGTGACTTAGATATGGTAGAAATAGATAAATCTAAGGCTTTAGAAATTTGTGATAATGTGGGTCTTGCTTGTATCATTACTCTTTTTCTTTTCTTACGTTTTGTTCCCATTTCCATGAAGAGCTAATCATCTCGTTAAGCTCTCTTGTTGGTGTCCACCCTAATTTTTTGGTTGCTAATTTGGTAGCGGCATACAATCTAGGTACATCACCTTCTCTTCTGCTTGTAATTTCATAATTAAGTTTAGAGTTGGTTACGGTTTCAAAAGTTTTTATAATATCTAGTACAGAGTATCCAATACCTGTACCTAAATTAAAAAACTCAAAAGATTTTTCTTGCTCCTTATTAACAAGTCTTTTTACGGCTAATACGTGTGCTTTTGCAAGGTCTACAACGTGTATATAATCTCTAATAGGTGTGCCATCTTTAGTTGGGTAATCATTACCATAAACCATTAGTTTTTCTCTAATTCCTGCTGCTGTTTGCGTAACATAAGGCATTAGGTTATTTGGTATACCTGTTGGTAATTCTCCTATTAAGCCAGACTCGTGTGCACCTATAGGGTTAAAGTAACGTAGAGATATTGCAGTAAAATTAGGGTCAGAATTTGTTAAATCTTCTAGTATTTCTTCAGCTACTTTCTTAGTATTGCCATAAGGGGAAAAAGGGCGCTTAGTTTTGTTTTTTTCTGTAATAGGTAATGTCTTTGGTAAGCCATATACTGTTGCCGAAGAGGAAAATATAAAATTATTAATATTGTTTTTAGTTTGTGAACTAAGTGAATTTATTAACGAGTAAAAATTATTCTGATAATATTTTAAAGGCTCCTTTACAGATTCTCCTACTGCTTTGTGTGCTGCAAAATGTATAACTGCTAATGCATCTTTATGAGCTTTAAAAACTTTATTTGTTTCTGCTTCATCTTTTAAATCTACTTTTACAAAAATTGGTGTTTTACCTGTAATTTGTGAAATTCTGTCAATTGTTTTCTCTGTAGAATTAGATAAATCATCAAAAATTACAACTTCAAAATTACTTTCTAGTAGCTCAATAACTGTGTGAGATCCTATATAACCACAGCCTCCAGTTACTATTATTTTGTTTTTCATCTTTTTTTTGAATTTAGTTGTATTTAGTTTGAAGTAGCTATATTAAGAATTTTTTTTCAATTAACCATACTAGTACCTACTAGTTTGTTTTTTTGAGTTTTTATTTTATATTTGCCTTATGGGTATAGTTTCTATAAAAGGTAATTCTGGAATACCAAAGTACAAGCAAATTATAGTTTCTATAGAAGAAGCAATACGTGGCGGTGTGCTAAAAAAAGGAGGTAAATTACCGTCTATAAATAGTATAAGAGATAAACATAAACTGTCTAGAGATACTGTTTTAATGGCTTTTAATGAGTTAAAAACTCGTGGTATAGTACAGTCTGTTGCAGGTAAAGGGTATTACTTAATTAGTGAAGATGTTACTGTATCTCAAAAGGTTTTTTTATTATTTGATGAGCTAAACTCTTTTAAAGAAGATTTATATAATTCTTTTTTAGAAACCCTAGGAGATAATGTGCAAGTAGATATCTTTTTTCATCACTTTAATCCAGATATTTTTAGCAAATTAATTTATGACAACATAGGAGCGTATTCTTATTATGTTCTTATGCCTGCTAACCTTAAAAATATAGGTCATATTGTAGAAAAGTTGCCAAAGGATAAGGTGTATATTTTAGACCAAACTAATAAAGAGTTAGCTTCATACCCATCTATTTATCAAAATTTTAAAAAGAATGTATTTAGTGGATTGCAAGAAAGTGCTTCGTTAATTTCTAAATATCAGAAAATGATATTGTTGTTTTCTGAAGACAAGCAACCACAAGGAATATTAGAAGGTTTTAATACATTTTGTGATACAAAAACAATAGCACAAGAACAACTTAGTAGTTTGCAAAACAGAACGCCAACCAAAGGAGAATTGTATTTTATTTTAGATGATAGAAGCCTAATTTTTTTACTAAAAAAGATACAGCAGCAACAGCTTGTTTTAGGTATGGATATAGGTATTATTTGTTATAACGACAGCCTTTTAAAGGAGGTTGTAGAAGGTGGTATTACTACAATATCTACCAATTTTAATACAATGGGAGCACGCTTGGCACAAATGATTTTATCTAATGAAAATATACAAATAGAGAACCCAAATAGTTTAATAGTCAGAAACTCATTATAAGATGAATAAGAAGTTAATAAAAGAGGTTAAAAATAGTTTTAAACAGACATTTAAAACTAAACCACTTATGGTTTTTTCTCCAGGTAGAATTAATTTAATTGGTGAACATACAGATTATAATGATGGTTTTGTTTTTCCTGCAGCTATAAATAAGGGTATTGCTTTAGCCATACAAAAAAGTAAAAATAAAGTATCTACAGTTTATGCTTTAAATAAAGAAGAGACATATCAATTTAGTTTAGATACTGTTTCTCCGTTAGAGAACGGAGGATGGCGTAACTATATTTTGGGTGTTGTTGCAGAAATAAAAAAGCGAGGCATAGTACTAGGTAATTTTAATATTGTTTTTGCAGGCAATATTCCTGGTGGTGCAGGTATGTCTTCTTCCGCAGCATTAGAAAACAGTGTTGTTTACGGACTTAATAAACTGTTTAAGTTAGGTATTTCTAAAAAGGAGATGATTCTAATTTCACAACAGGCAGAGCACAATTACGCTGGTGTTAAATGCGGAATAATGGACCAATACGCTAGTATGTTTGGGGTTAAAAAAAGTGCATTATTGTTAGACTGTAGAACTATAAAATCTAAATTATATAAAATTAATTTTGGAGATTATAAGCTGCTTTTAATTAATACAAATGTAAAGCATGACCTATCTGAAAGTGCTTACAATGACAGGAGAGAGGTTTGTGAAAAAGTATCGGCTAAGCTTAACATAAAAGCTTTGAGAGATGCTACAATATCAGATTTAGATACAATTAAGTCAGATATTACAGATGAAGATTACCAAAAGGCATTGTATATAATTGAAGAAAATTTACGTGTTAAAGAGTTTTCTAAAGCTATAAAGGCAGATGATATAAAGCAACTAGGAGAATTATTGTACAAGTCTCATAACGGGTTAAGCACGCAATTTAAAGTAAGTTGTAAAGAACTAGATTTTTTAGTTGACCACACAAAAAATAACCCAAATATTTTAGGAGCTAGGATGATGGGTGGCGGCTTTGGTGGCTGTACAATTAATTTAATTTTAAAGTCTGAAGTTAAATCGTTTAAAAAAGAAATCTCAAGTCTTTTTAAAAGAGAGTTTGGTAAAGATTGCTCTATTTACAACGTAAAATTATCAGACGGAACACAAAAAATAAAATAACACAATCACAATTCTATTATATAATGAATACAGATTTACAAGATTTTTCACATAAACGTTTTAATATATTAACTGGTGAGTGGGTTTTAGTTTCTCCGCACAGGGCAAAAAGACCTTGGCAAGGGCAAAACGAAGCTGTTTCTAATGAAGTTAGGCCAGCGCACGATCCTAATTGTTATTTATGTGCAGGAAACACTAGAATTAACGGCGAAATAAATCCAGATTATAAAGACGTTTTTGTTTTTACAAACGATTTTGCTGCTTTACAAACAGACTCAAAAACATTCTCTGTTAATGATGGTTTGTTTAAGGCAGAGAGTGAGCAAGGTATTTGTAAAGTAATTTGTTTTAGTCCAGACCACTCTAAAAGTTTGGCAGATATGGCTGTAGAAGACATTAATAAAGTTGTTACAACTTGGCAAAAAGAATATGTAGAGTTGGGTAGTAATGACACCATTAATTATGTTCAAATTTTTGAAAACAAAGGAGCTGTTATGGGGTGTAGTAATCCGCATCCGCATGGACAAATTTGGTCACAATCTACTTTACCTAACGAAATTATAAAAAAAGAGAAAGAGCAAAAAGAGTACTACGCTAAAAATAAAAGAAGCCTTTTAGGAGATTATTTAAAGCAAGAAATAGAAGCAAACGAGCGTATTATTTATAGTAATGATGACTTTGTTGTGCTTACTCCTTTTTGGGCAGTTTGGCCTTTTGAAGCTATGATTGTACCTAAAAAACAAACTCAGGATATTAGTAAATTATCAGATAAAGAGGCTACAGCGTTTGCAGATGCAATTTCTGCAATTACTAAGGCATATGATAAGTTGTTTAATACTTCTTTTCCTTATTCTAGTGGTATACACCAAGCGCCAACAAATGGTAAAGATAATAGTCATTGGCATTGGCATATGAGTTTTTACCCACCATTGTTACGTAGTGCAACAGTTAAAAAGTTTATGGTTGGTTATGAGATGTTTGGTTCTCCGCAAAGAGACATAACAGCAGAACAAGCAGCAACAAGATTAAGAGATTTAATTTAAAATAATATAAAACCTGTTTAGCAAGTAAACTATAGTGCCATGAGAAATAATATAAACCACAGTGTTTGTCAATGGTGTTTTAACGACACTCCTTTAGAAGATTTTTTAATTATAATTAAAGATCTAGGAGTTACTGCTATAGATTTAATAGGACCTAAAGATTGGCCTTTACTTGCTAAGCACGGTGTACATTGTGCTATGTGTAATGGTGCAGAAATTAGTTTGGAACAAGGTTGGAACAATCCAAAGTATCACCATCAACTTATAAAAAACTATACAGAATTAATACCGCAGGTAGCAGCGGCAGGCTACACAAATTTAATTTGTTTTAGTGGTAATAATGATGGTTTAGATAAGGAAACCGGTATGCAAAATTGTGTGGATGGCTTGTCTAAAATACTGCCTTTAGCAGAAAAGCATAATGTGGTTTTGCAAATGGAATTGTTTAACCAAATAGATCATCCAGATTATATGTGCGACTCGTCTGAATGGGGAGTAAATTTGTGCAAAAAGTTAGATTCTACTAGTTTTAAACTTCTTTTTGATATTTACCATATGCAAATACAAGAAGGGGATATTATAAGAACAATTAAAGAAAATCATAAGTATTTTGGTCATTACCATACCGCAGGTGTTCCAGGTCGTAATGAAATAGACCATACCCAAGAGATAAACTATTCTGCAGTTATGAAAACCATTGTAGACACTGGTTTTAAAGGGTATGTAGCACAAGAGTTTATGCCTTTATCAAAAAATAAAATACAATCCTTAAGAGAATCTTTCTTAATATGTGATGTATAATTTTTATCTTGTGGGCTGCCGTATTTTCAACAAAGAAAAGACGTTCTAAATTTTATATGGGTAAAAAAGTAAACATATTAATAGTATTATTTTTGTGTGTTTTTTGCGTTTCTAATGCGCAAGAAAAAACACTTAATTATTCTCAAAAATTAACAATTTCAGAAGGCTTAGCTCATAATGGAGTAACTTCTGTTTTAGAGGATTCTAGAGGTTTTTTATGGCTTGGTACTTATGAGGGGTTAAATAAATACAATGGGTACGAGTTTAAGGTTTATAAAAATACGCTAGATCAAAATATATTAACTAGCAATCGTGTACGTACTATTAATGAGGATTTAAAGGGTAATATTTGGATTGGTACAGACCAAGGTGTTTCTATTTACAATTATGATAAAGAAGCTTTTAATAAATTATACTCCAATAAAGAATTAGGCAAAGGTAACAACGGGCCAGTAGTTCGTAAAATTCTAATAAACAAAAAGCATAAGTTAGTCTTTTGTGCCACAGAGGGCAACGGAATTTTAATTTTTAAGGATGATTACACTTTTTTAAATCAGTTTTTTTTACCAGGAAGCTCAGACAATAAAGAAATTACTTTTTTTGATGCGGTAGCGTTAGATGAGGATAACTACCTTTTTGCTACCTCTGGCGGTTTAGTGCTTTATAATATAGAAAAAGCAAAGTTTAAAAAGGTTTTAAGTAAACACATTAATTCTAGTCCAGCTATATTAAAGCTAAATAAAAAGACAATAATTGCAGCGTGTTCTAACGGAGTCTCTATTGTTGAATTTCAAAAAGAAAATAATACAATCTCTTTAAAATTTGTAGAGAAAAAGTTAAACGAAAATCAGTTTAACAGTATTTCTAAAGATGAGCTTGGTAATTTATGGTTGGGTACATTTACAAACGGTATAATTCGTATAGATAATACCTTAGACTTTATAAAAAAGAAAGAAGCTAAGACATCATCATTTTATTTTGAAAAAGGTTTAATGCGTGTTAGTGCTATTGCAGCAGCAACTAGTACAGGTTGTTGGGTGGCTACTTTTAATGAAGGTATTTATAAGTTTGATGTTGATGAAAATCCTTTTAAAAATTACAATACAGACTTAAATTATAAATACGGCTTATTTTCTAATAATATTTCTTCTATTTCTCCTTTAGATGAAGACAGGGTTTATGTTACAGCTAGTAGAGGAGGTGTGGGCTTGTTTAACACAAAAACTAATAGGTTTGAGCCTTTACCCTTTAATTTACCTAAAGAGTATGAGCGTAAAGTAGCCGGTTTTTTTGTAGACTCCAGAAAAAATTTATGGATACAAATTACTAATAGAGGTCTTTTTAGAATAAAAAAAGGAGAAACAAAACTATCTAAAATTTTAATTAATAGTGATTTAGATAATGATTTTATTAGACCCAGAAGAATAGCAGAAGATAAGGATGGCAACATTTGGATGGCTTTTGTAGATGAAGTTTTTAAAATAAAAACAAATCAAGATGGTGATATTTTAAAGGTAGAGTATCTTTTTAATAATCCGTTCTTTAAAAAAAATAAACCAACATTGTCAAGGGTAGTATATGTAGATCCGTTATATAACTATGTTTGGTTGGGTACAGATTTAGATGGCTTGTACAGGATAAATAACTCTGGAAAAGACTTAAATGAGGCAGAAGTAAAACACTTTTCAAACAATAAAAATGATAGCCTATCTCTTCCTAACAATTTTGTTACATCTTTAATAAGATTGCCAAATGATGAGCTTTGGTTGGGTACAGAAGGTGGTGGTATTAGTCACGTTTTAGAAAGTAGTACTTTGCAACCTAAGTTTATACCTTACACAGAAAAACAAGGCTTGTCTAATAACGTAGTTAAAGGTCTTCAGTCAGATAAAGATAATAACCTGTGGATTTCTACAAACATAGGATTAAGTAAGTTTAATGTTAAAGACAAGAGCTTTAGAAACTTTAATAAGTCTGATGGATTGCCTTTTGAAGATTTTTGGTATGCTAGTGCAAAATTAAACAATGGTAAATTTTTATTTTCTGGCTTAGATGGTTTTTGTTTTTTTGATCCTAGTAAAATATCAAGCAAAGAAAACTTACCTAAATTACAGTTTGATGATTTTAAAATATTTAATAAAAACATTTTTCCGGGTGATACATTAAATAATAGGGTATTGTTAGATAAGCGTATTGGAGATATTAATACACTAAAATTAAAACACAATGAAAATGTTTTTTCTTTAGAGGCTGCCAGTTTACATTTCTCTAACACTCAAAATCACAGTATAAAATACAGGTTGTTACCTATAAATAAACAATGGATAGAAGTACCGTCTAACCAAAAAACAATTTACTATAATGGTTTGCAACCAGGGGAATATGAGTTAAGCGTAATGGCGTCTAACTCTTTAAATGAATGGACAGCTCCTAAAAAACTAAAAATAGAGATTTTACCTCCTTTTTGGAAAACAACTTGGGCTTACCTATTATATGTAATACTTGCCGTATGTTTTATTTATGTTGTGGTACGTATTATTTTAAAAATACAGTCTTTAAACCACAAGGTAGAAATAGAAAAAATAGAAAAGAGAAATGTTAACGAGGTTAATGAGGCTAAACTTCGGTTTTTTGCAAATATATCTCATGAAATAAAAACACCACTTACACTTATTTCTAGACCATTAGATATATTATCAGAGCGTTTTAAAAATAATGAAGATGCTAGTGAAAAACTGAATCTTGTTATGAGGCAGTCTAAAAAAATACAACAATTAATAGAGCAGGTATTAGATTTTAGAAGAGCAGATGCCAACCTCTTAAAAATGAATTACTCTAGATTTAGTTTTGATGGTTTTGTAAAAGACCTAATTATAGATTTTAATTTTTTAGCAGAAAACGATTCTAAAAAACTTGTTGTAGAAAAAGAAGATTGCAGAATAACAGTAGCTGCAGATAAAGATAAACTAGAAAAAGTATTTAATAATTTATTAAATAATGCTTTTAAATATACAAGCTCTGATGATGTTATAATAATATCATACAAAAGTGTAGATAAAGATTTAATTGTTACTGTAAAGGATACTGGTAGAGGTATAGATAGTGTAGATCTTGAACACATTTTTGAGCGCTTTTATCAATCTCAAAAAGAAGACAATGCTCATATTAGCGGGTCTGGTATAGGTTTGGCTTTTTCTAAGCGTTTGGTAGAAATGCACTATGGCTTTATAAAGGCAGATAGTGAAGTTGGTAAAGGAACAGAGATTACGGTAAGGCTACCAATTGTAAAAAATAATTTACCAACAGATAAAGATGTTCCAGATGATTTAGACCTTCCTAAGGAAAAAGAAGTAACTGTAAATAATAAGTTAATACAAGAAAACTCGCCAGCAAAAATTATTGCTACAGGAGATTTTTCTGATTCTTTAATTTTTTACGCAGAAGATAATTTAGAAATGAGAAATTTTGTATCTAAATTATTGTCTAAGTTTTTTAAAGTAAAAACCTTTAGAAACGGAAAAGAGTGTTTAGAGGCAATGGAAGATGAGTGGCCAGACATTGTAATTAGTGATGTGCAAATGCCAGAAATGAATGGTTTGGATCTGTGTTTACGTATAAAATCAGATTTAAAAACAAGTCATATTCCTGTAATTTTACTAACTGCTTTAAGTAATATAGAAGATCATTTACAAGGTATTAGAGATGGTGCAGATGCCTATATTAAAAAACCATTTAATGTACAGCGTTTAATTACAAATACAGAGGCTTTGCTATCTACACGTAAACAGCTTAGAGAGCGTTACCAAATTGGTATACCTTTAACTAAAGAGAACAATAAAAATAATAGAAACGATAATGCTTTTTTAGAAAAACTCTATAGTTTAATTGAAGAAAACTTAGACAATCAAGAGTTTGATTTAAATAGCCTTGCTAAAGAGCTGTATTTAAACAGAACGCATTTTTATCAAAAAGTAAAAGTACTTACCAACCAAACACCGTTTGAGCTTTTAAAAATATATCGTCTAAAAAAAGCAGCAGAACTACTTAGTCAAAAAGGATTAGCTGTAAACGAGGTGTATATTATGACAGGATTTAAAAGTAGAACGCATTTTGCTAAAATTTTTAAAGAGAGGTATAATATTTCTCCTGGGAAGTATGCAGCAGAAATTAATAAGAAATATTCATCTGAATAAAAAAATAAGGTTTTTAAGGGTTTTTTACTGAAAACTACATCATATGTATGTGTAAGTACATTAAAAAGTAAAAACTGAGCTTTATTTACAGTGTAAGTCATATGTTAGGAGACTTATAAATTAGTTTTTATTTTGAGTTAATATTAAAAATGAAAAGGTGTTTTGCACCTTTTTGTTTTTTTAGAGGAAACTGTTATTAACTCAATTTTGTAAATAACCACTTTAGACCAATTAAAATGAAAAAAGTAAAGCTGTTTTTAATATATGTATTGTTTGCAGGTATTTTTATGATGCAGGCTCAATTAGAAAAAACAAATTTTAAAAATAAAGGTATCGTTAGTTTAGAAACCGGATATACTATTACTAAGGTACGTACTGCTGTAAATAAAAATAAAAGCTATGTAGTAGCTACTACTTTTGAAGGTGCTGTTTTAGGTGTTTCTTATGACGGTAAAGTGCTTTGGAAAAATAAATTATCTGGTTTTGTGAACCATGATATATGGAGTAAAGATATAAATGGTGATGGCGTAGATGAAATAGTAACAGCTAATGCAGATGGCACTATTTATTGTTTAAATAGCAAAGGTAAATTACTTTGGAAGTTTAAAAAGAATTCTGCTCCAATGTATGCTGTATGTGTTATTAAAAAAGAGGGTAAAGCATATGTTGTTGCTGGTGGTTTTGATAAAAGTATTTATTACATATCATCAACCGGAGAAATGGTTAAAGAGATAAAATCATCAACCTATTCTATAGAAAAGCCTTGGGCAAAATTTAAAAAAGACTTGCCAGAAAGTAATGTGTCTACAGCTAATTTTTTAAGGCCAATACCTCAAAAAAATGGTGATGATGTTTTAGCTGTTCTAGGTACTAATAATCATATGAATGTACCAGGAACAATGTATTTATTTAATGCGTTGGAAAACCTGCCTTTTAGAAAAGACAAAATAGCCATAAAAGGTAAAAGAGTGCGTGTTATAGGCTCTTTTACAGTAGAAGATTACGCTACTAAAGGAGAGCAAATGGTTATATTAGGTACCTCTGCACATTCTAATGATAGTGCTATTTTATTATACAATCCGCAAACGGGTAAAGTAACATATCATAAAAATACTAAAATACCTTTTGGGTATGATGTTACACATACTGTAACTATTAAAGAAAACAATAAGACGCTCTTTTTAACACGTGTTAGAAATCAAATTAGGTTGTTAGACCTTAATTTAAATGAAAAAAAGGTAGAGCGTATTATAGGTAAATATGCGTATAATGACCTGTGGAAAGATCCCAAAACTGGCTATGTTATTTTAGCTAGTGCCCAGAGTGGAGGTAGTAGTATTCATATTATAAATACAAAAAGTAAGTCTTGGAAAAAAGACTTTGAAAAGTTAACACCTCCAGGAAAAATAGAATCAATAATAGCAAATACAAAGGCAACAAGAGCGGATTTACAAAAATACACGCCAGTAAAAACAAAAAGAAAACAATTACCAGTGTATTTAATGACAGAGAAGGTGCCTTCTATATTGGAGTCTCTTAAAACTCAAATAGAGAAAAAATACCCAAGCCCTGTGTTTTTAAACTCTAAACATTTACCAGAGGTAGAAAATTGGGATAGATCTAGTTTAACAAATGAAAAATTTAGAAAAAAACGAGATCGTAGAAAAAAGTATGTTTTAAGTCAACAACAAGCAGTAGACTTAATTACCAAAGAGTATAACAATGCTCCGGGTTTGGCATATTGGGCTGGTCATGGCAACGATCCGTATATGTTTAGTTTAGCTACCACTAAAAAAGTTTTAGATGCTGCTAATGGTAAAAAAACGGTTCTTATTTACCCAGAGATGGAAGACCACTCTGAGGATCTTAATTTTATGGTTAACAATTTATTGTATCCGCTGGCAACCTACGCTAAAGATAAAAATGCTAATATATTTTTACGTTCTAAAAACGTATTTTGGTTGGGGTCTAATTACTTAGATGCTTGGTCTGGCTTAATGTCTGGTAATTATGCAGATGTTTTTGTACCTGCTATGGAAGAAACTACAGATAAAACTATGGAACTTAGTTTAGCTGGTAGAACTGGTATGTGGGCAAGTGGTGCTGTAAACTCTTGGGGTACACGTGCTGTACCAGACAATACTGCTTTTGATAGGTCTAGGCAGTATGGTTCTCAGCAATTACCAAATCATTTTTTAAGAATGCTAATTTTTCATACAGCAAACGGTGCGCAATACATAAATAACTTTGCAGTTGACCAAGAGTATGTAAGTGTGTACTGGGAGTTAATAGCCAAAGGGGTTTTATTTGTTCCTAAAAGAGAAGAAATAGTAAGTTTTTCTCCTGTGCATTTAAGTATGAAATCTCCTGACGAGCATTTTTTAGATGATGGTTCTAATGTAAAATGGACTATAAAATACAATGAAGAATTTGAAAAAAACAACCCTTTTGTTTTTAGTAGAATGAATGGTTCTTGGCCTGGTGCTCCCGTAACAGAATGGGATTTTTCTAACTATGCAGCAGGTGTAAATGAGCGTAGGTTAAACTTTTTAGCGCCTTATAATAATGGTCTAGTTTTAATTACACCACCACAACAAGGTGTTTTTGCTGCTAAAAATGTAGATAGAGGTTCATTAGAATCTTATTTACACCCTTTGTATAAAAATATAACTAGAGAGTATATAACAGATGGTAAGTCTTACTTTTCTAAAGATGGCAAGCAAGTATACTCAGCAGATACATACTATAAAACAGTAGAAAAATCTATAAAAGAAAGCGCTAAGCTTTTACCTATTACTGTAACAGGAGATGTTGCATGGGTAGTTGCACAAATTGCACCAAGAACACTTAGGATAACACTTATAGATAGTGGATATTTAAACCCAAGTAATAAGCAAGCTACAGTAAAATTTAATACAGTTACTCCAGTAAAAATAACAGACGTTTTAAACAAAGAAACTTTTCAGGTTAAAGCTGAAAATGCCTCAACAACAATTAATATTCCTTTAGGTTTATTTCGTTTTATAGATGTAGAGCTTACTAAAGAGTTAAAATAAGATTTGCTTAAGATAATATTGTGTTTATTATTTAGAGCTACATTTTATTTATTTACAAGTACAACAAAAGTTAGTCTCATAATTAAGTTTACGTTAAGCTAAACCTTAAAAAATTTAATTATGAGAATTGTAAAATTCACGTTACTACTATGTGCTTTGTGTTTTATAACTACAGCAGTTGCGCAGGATAAAGAAGCTAAAACTAAAAAGAAATTTGGTTGGATAGATACCAATAAGGATAATGCAATAGATTTAGCAGAAATGATTGCATTTTACAAAGACAAGACAAATAAAAAAGGGAATAAAATTGATGCCGAATTACTGTTTTTGGGCTTAGACGCAGACGCAAATAATAGCATTACCCTAAAAGAGCTTGGTCAAAAAGTAAATTGGAAAGCAGCAAAGGAAAAAAGAAAAGCTAATAATAAGTAGTCGTAATATCTTCAGTAAAAAATAGTAATATCAATTTATATCCTTATCAAATGAAGCGTGTATTAAAAAGGGTGACTTTTATAGCTTTTAGTGTTTTACTATTTGTTAGTTGCAACTCAAAAAAGAATAATAAGATAACAGATAATAAAGTAACAAATGTAGTTGCTACCCCAGCATCACCAAATATAATTTTGTTTGTAGCAGATGATCATGGTATAGATGCTTTGGGTGCTTACGGCAATACTGTTATAAAAACACCAAATTTAGATAAACTAGCTACAGAAGGTACAAAGTACACAAATGCATATTGCACAAGTGCTAGTTGTGCAGCAAGTAGATCTGTGATATTAACAGGTAAGTTTGGACACGCAACGGGCTCTTATGGGCACGTACATGATTACCATCATTTTAGTACGTATGATTCTATTACATCGTTACCTGTTTTGTTAAATAAAGCAGGCTACACTACAGCTCGTATTGGCAAGTACCACGTTGCACCAGAAAAAGTATATCATTTTAATACGGTTTTAGAGGCTAACCCAAGAAATACTGTAGAAATGGCAGATAAATGTGCAAGCGTGTTAAAATCTGATAAACCATTTTTTCTGTATTTCTGTACAGATGATCCACACCGTGGACAACCTTTTACTCCAGAAGAATGGGATGTTCCTAACAGTTTTGGAAACAAAAAAGAAGGGTATAAAGATGTAGAAACTGTAACCTATAATCCAAATGATGTTTTGGTGCCATCTTTTTTGCCAGATACAAAACAGACAAGAGAAGAAATTGCGCAATACTACCAAAGTATTTCTAGAATAGATCAGGGTTTTGGTAAGCTTATGGCTATGTTAAAAGCAGAAGGTAAAGAAAAAAATACAATTGTTATTTATATTTCAGATAACGGTATGGCGTTTCCAGGAGCAAAAACATCAGTACATGAACCAGGAATTAAATTGCCTTGTATTATAAAAGACCCAACTGTTAAAAATACAAATGTTACAAGTAGTGCAATGGTTTCATGGGTAGACTTAACGCCAACTATTTTAGATATGGCTAAGGTAAACTACAATAAAAACAAGTTTCACGGTTCTTCTTTTAAATCTACAATTGGTAAAAAGGAAGCAAAAGATTTTAATGAGATTTATGCTTCTCATACATTTCATGAAATTACAATGTACTACCCAATGCGTGTGGTTAGGAGTAACAATTACAAACTTATTTGGAACATAGCTTACCGTTTAGAGTATCCTTTTGCATCAGATCTTTGGGCATCTTCTACGTGGCAAAGTGTGTACAGAACTCACCAAGAGTACTTTGGACCTAAAAAAGTACAAGACTTTTTGTTTAGACCAGAGTTTGAGCTTTATGATTTAGATAAAGACCCTAATGAGTTAAACAATTTAGCAGGTAAAGAAGCTTATAAAAACACATTAGAAAACTTAAAAAGTAAGCTTAAAAGTTTTCAAACAAAAACATCAGATCCTTGGAAAATTATGTGGAACCATGATGCATCCTTACAAGGAACTGGTGTAAACTTATAATT
>NZ_JBDVAA010000191.1:0-40236 GCF_039943695.1 Cellulophaga sp.
GAGTATATATACCAAGGTCAAAATTATGACGCTTTTAATTGGTATGGGTTGTATATAGGTAACTCTTATTACAATCGTAGGTCTTTATCTGTAATGAGAAAATCTGCATCACCTGTTGCCATGGAAATGGTTGCTGATGAAGATACTGAAGAAATAGTTGTTGTAGAAGAAAGTGATTCTGGTGCTTTAGATGATGCTATTAGTAGCCCAATGGAATCTAAAAAAGACACCACTGCTCCTGCTCCTCCTAAAAAAGAAAAAGAGGCGGTTAAAATTAGAAAAAACTTACAGGAAACAGCTTTCTTTTTTCCAGAATTGCAAACTGATAAAGAGGGTAATGTATCTTTTAATTTTACTACCCCAGAAGCGTTAACTAAATGGAAATTACAATTATTGGCACATACTAAAAGTTTAGAAAGCGCTGTTACTACATTGCAAACTGTAACCCAAAAAGAGCTAATGGTAATGCCTAATGCTCCTCGTTTTTTACGTGAAGGAGATAAGCTTATTTTTAGTAGTAAAATTGCAAATATTACAGATAAAAATTTATCTGGTGTTGCTAATTTAGAGCTTAAAGATGCTGTTACAGGTAAAGATATTACATCAAAATTAATAACATCTGCTAAAGAAAATAACTTCTCTGTAGATGCTAAAGGAAATACAAAGGTTTCTTGGACATTAGAAATTCCAAAAAATCTTCAGGCTGTACAATATACTGTTATTGCTAAGGCAGGCAATTTTAGTGACGGTGAGCAAAATTTGCTTCCGGTACTTACCAATAGAATGTTGGTAACAGAAACTTTACCAATGTGGGTAAGAAGCAATCAAACTAAAAAATTCAGCTTAGATAAATTAAAAAATAACACATCTACAACATTAACAAATCATAAATTAAGTTTAGAAATAACATCTAATCCTGCTTGGTATGCAGTGCAAGCTTTGCCGTATTTAATGGAATATCCGCACGAGTGTAATGAGCAACTTTTTTCTAGATATTATGCAAATACATTGGCTAGCCATATAGCTAATAGCACTCCAAGAATACAAGAGGTTTTTAAACAATGGGCAAATTCTGATGCGTTACTTAGCAACTTAGAAAAAAACCAAGAATTAAAATCGCTTTTAATACAAGAAACTCCTTGGCTAAGAGATGCACAGTCTGAGACGGAACAGAAAAAACGCATTGCCTTACTTTTTAATTTAAATAAAATGAAGAGTGAGCAAGCTGCAGTTATACGTAGGTTAACTAATAACCAAAACAGCAGTGGGGCTTGGGCTTGGTTTAATGGTGGTATAGAAAACAGATACATTACACAGCATATTATTACTGGTTTTGGACATTTAGATGCCCTAAAAGCTCTAAACAATACGGATAAAGATGTAGATAAAATGATTAATAAAGCAATTGCTTATTTAGATAAAGAATTTGTGAGTGAGTATGAGCATATGAAAAAACATAGCTCTAACTTAAAAAGCGATCATTTAAGCAATATGCAGCTACACTATTTATATATGCGTAGTTTTTATCCAGATGTAAAAGCATCTAAAAAAACAAAAGAAGTTACAGAATACTACAGAGGACAAGCTAAAAAATACTGGACAAAGCGTAGCTTATACAATAAGGGGCTAATTGCTTTAAGTTTGTTTAGAATGGATGAAGATGCTACTGTTAAAAAGATTTTAAAATCTCTAAAGCAAAATAGTATTACTTCTGATGAATTAGGAATGTATTGGAAAGAAAACACCAACTCGTGGTATTGGTACCAAGCACCAATTGAAACTCAGGCATTATTAATTGAAGCTTTTGCAGAAATAGAAAACGATACAAAAACAATAGATAATCTTAAAATATGGCTACTTAAAAACAAGCAAACTAACAAATGGAAAACAACAAAAGCTACCACAGAAGCTGTTTTTGCATTGCTACTACAAGGCAGCGATTGGCTTTCTGTTACAGATGCTGTAGATGTTTTAGTAGGTGACAAAAAAATAGATCCTAACAAATTAGAAGATGTTAAAATTGAAGCTGGTACTGGTTATTATAAAACAGCTTGGAATGGTAAAGAAATAGAACCTAAAATGGCAGATGTACAAATTACCAAAAAAGGTAATGGTATTGCTTGGGGCGCTATGTACTGGCAGTATTTTGAAGATTTAGACAAAATTACATCTGCAGAAACACCGCTTAAATTATCTAAAAAATTATTCTTAAAAAAGAATACAAATACTGGCGAGCAAATATCAGAAATTACTAAAAATACAAAATTGGTGGTAGGTGATTTGGTAAAAGTACGCATAGAGCTTAGAGCAGACAGAGCAATGGAATTTGTACATATGAAAGATATGAGAGCCTCTGGACTGGAGCCTTTAAATGTAATATCTAGATACAAATGGCAAGACGGTTTAGGGTATTATGAAAGCACAAAAGACGCTAGCACAAATTTCTTTTTTGATTATTTACCTAAAGGAGTTTATGTATTTGAGTATGATTTACGTGTAAATAATGCTGGTGATTTTAGCAATGGCATTACAACAATACAAAGTATGTATGCACCAGAATTTAGCAGCCATAGTAAAGGTGTACGTGTTTCTGTTAACAAATAGTATACGTTAAACAAATGTATTGCTTATCTTAACAAGATAAACTGTTTTTTATGAACTGGATACTGCTGTTAGAAATACTATACGTACCCTTATTAATTTTTACTTGTCTACGTATAATTTATGATACAAGAGGCACAACAAAAACACTTGCTTATTTATTAAGTGCAGTGTTTTTGCCTTTTATAGGTATTATCATTTATTTTTCTTTTGGTATAAATTACAGAAAGCATAAAATGTATGCCAACAAGTCTTTGTTGGATGTGAGACAAAAAGAAGTTTTAGAAAAGCAAATTATTGCACACTCTAAAGAGGTATTGGCAAACGGTAATGAGTCTGCCAAAAGTAGATCAGAATTGGTAAACCTTTTGTTAAAAGATACCACTAGCCCACTTACCAACAATAACACCGTAAAGCTTTTACTAAATGGCGAAAACAAATTTCCGGAAGTTTTAAAAGCTATTGAAGCCGCAAAACATCATATACACATAGAGTACTACATTTTTAGAGATGATGAAATTGGAAATACAATAGAAAAATTGCTTCTTAAAAAAGCAAAAGAAGGTGTAAAAATTAGGTTTATTTATGATGATTATGGTAGCTCTGAAATAAGAAAAACACTAAGTAGCAGGTTAAGAGATGCAGGTATAGAAGCTGTACCGTTTTATAAAATAAAATTAATTGCATTTGCAAACAGACTTAACTACCGTAACCACCGTAAAATTATTGTAATAGATGGCAAAGTAGGTTTTGTTGGTGGTATAAATGTGAGCGATAACTATGTAAATAAAAAGAATAGTACAGATCGTGTTTTTTGGAGAGATACACACTTAAAAATTGAAGGGCCTGCGGTTACTTACTTGCAATATATATTCTTGTCTGACTGGAATTCTTGTTCTACTCAAAATTTAATTTTAGAGAAAGGTATGTATGTGCCTTTTAATTCTTTTACATACACAGATACTAAGTTAGTACAAATTGCTGCTAGTGGTCCAGACTCTAACTCGCCTACAATTTTATATTCTATTTTACAGGCAATTTACTTAGCTGAAGAAGAAATTTTAATTACTACTCCTTATTTTATTCCCGGTGAAAGTATGTTAGATGCTTTAAATATTGCTGCTATGAGTGGTTTAAAAGTAAAACTACTAGTTCCGTACAACTCAGACACACTACTAGTTAACGCAGCATCTAGAGCATATTACAGAGAAATATTAAATGCAGGAGTAGAAATATACAGATATAAAAAAGGATTTGTACATGCAAAAACTATAGTTACAGATAAAAAAATAGCTATTGTTGGTACAGCCAATATGGATACTAGAAGTTTTGAGCTTAATTTTGAAGTAAACGCTATTGTTTATGATGAAGAAATTGCCACAGAACTTACCACTGCATTTTATAATGACTTAATTGACTCTGAACAAATAGATAAAGAAAAGTGGATTAACAGACCTTGGTATATTAAATTAACAGACAAAATAGCTAAGTTACTTTCCCCAATGCTATAACTAATTGTTTTTTAATGTTTTAAATTGAAGATTTCAAATATTTTAATTAACTTTAGAAAACACATCTAAATTTAAATTATTACTACATAAAATACACAGGCCTACTTTATGGCTAATTTCCTGAAAGATGCATAAAAAGTAGTGGTTTTTTACCCCACGATTTAGTCATTACTTTTTTGTATCTTTTTTAAATACTCATTTTATCTTTAAAAATGTAAGACTGTCTTCTAGACACCTCAACTTCTTCACCAGAGTTCATTGTTAATTTAAGCTTACCATTAAACCAAGGCACAACATTAGCTATATAATTTACATTTATAATTTGCTGCCTGTTTACTCTAAAAAAGTTATGATCTGGTAGTTTTTCTTCAACTTGGTTTAAAGACTTATATAACATTGGTTTTTCGCCTTTAAAATATACGCGCGTGTAATTACCTACAATTTCAAACAAAGAAATATCTCCTATTTTTACCAACCAACATTTATCGCCATCTTTTATAAAAATCTGACTACTTTCTGTTAGCTTCTCTTTAGTCTCGTTAGTAACATTTTCTTCGCTACTTTCTGCAGTAGAACCTTCTAACTGGACCTTTACTTTTTCTATTGCCTTTCCAAAGCGTTTTGCATTAATAGGTTTTAAAATATAATCCAATGCATTATACTCAAAAGATTTAATTGCATACTCATCAAAAGCTGTTGTAAATACCGTAATTGGTACTTTATCTAGCATTTCTAAAAGTTCAAAACCATCTTTTTCTGGCATATTAATGTCTAAAAATAATAGGTCGGGCTGTGTTTCATTAATTAACTTGTAGCCTTCATCTACATTTTCTGCTTCACCAAGAATTTCTATCTCACCTTGGTTTTTTATCAATTCTTTTAGCTCATTTCTGGCTAACCTAGAGTCTTCTACTATAACTGCTTTAATCATACTCATACCATTGGTATTTTAATATTTGCTACTACCTCTTCATTTATCTCTTCTAAAGAAAACTCTGCTAAGTTTCCGTATAACAACCGTAGTCGTTGTTTTATATTTTTAAGACCTAACTGTGTAGAGCCTTTTACTATTTTTAATTTACCTGTATTACGCACAATAATATGCAAATATTTTTCTGTTCTGTTTGTAATTAAGGTAATTGTACCTCCTTTAATTAGATTTGCAATTCCGTGTTTTGCTGCATTTTCTACCAATAACTGTATTATCATTGGTGGTATAGAAACAGATAGTGAGTTAGGGTCTACTTCTTTTACAAACTCTAACCTATCTTCAAACTGAATTTTAGATAAGGCTATATAATTCTCTACCATATCTAACTCTTCTTCCAAAGCAATAGAATTTACATCGTTCTTAATTAAAGAATACCTGAGCATTTCAGACAATTTTGTAAGCATTTCTCTAGACTTACCAACGTCTTCTAACATTAAGCCTCTAATATTGTTTAAGCTATTAAACATAAAATGAGGATTAATTTGCCCCTTTAAAGAGTTTAACTGAGACTCCTTTAAACTCCCCTCTAACTTAAACTGTTTAAGAGTAATGTTTTTGTTATAGTCATAGGCTTTTATAACTAAAACTGTAAAAAGCCATATCACAAACATTGCAGAGAAGAATGGTATATTTGTTAAACGCATAAACCAATTTATAGAGTCTGTTAAGCTTTTTTCAGATTCAAAACTAGAAATACTCTGAACCACATCTAACATTGGCCATAATATTAAAGAATATATTATCTGTACTCCAATAAAAAGCAATACCAAACTAACTACGTTTCGTTTTTTAAGATTACCAAACGCTATGTGCTTTTCTATATAATATAATAATATAAAAGACATTGCATATGCTAGTAAGCCACATGCAATACCTTCTCCTATTAAGTAACCTATGTAACCGTAATATTCGTTTTGGTCTGCATATTCTAATCCGTAAGAGACTTTGTCAAAAGTTAGTGTGGATAGTATTAAAACCAACCATCCTATTAAGGCAAAAACCCAGTATTTCCAGTTATTTATAAGTTTCATTAAATTTATTCTAATACATTAATACGCTAATAAAAGCTTTTTATAATTATGCTTAAGCGATAATGTTTAAAATTACGACAATCAATAATTCTGCTAGTAGTATCATAATATTTTTTTTTAGATTGATGGTTAATGGTTGATTACTTGTTTTTAAAATCCTAAGTGATACAAAAGTTTACCAAAATTGTAACCCAAACCAAAAAGTAGTGCAAGAGCAAAAGTGCTAATTAAAATACCATAAGCAATTGCATTTACTTTTTTGGTTAAAGTTGTTGGTTTCTGCATAACTGTTAGTTTTAAATTTGATGATTTTGATTGATGAACTATTTATTAATGAACTGTTGTTGATTGATTGATGATTTGTTTTTGATTGATGATTCAAAAATAAAATAGTTTAAATGTCTTTTTAGGTAATTTATGGCGAACGGTAGTATTTAAAACCTAAACGGCAATACAGGTTAACACCTTGGTTTATTATACAAATAACTGTACAATAGCACCGCCTAATTTGTAGCCTACGTGGTATACTGGCACTATTGCTATAATGCTACATATTAATAAGGCTTTAATTTGTTCTGCTTTTTTGATGATTGCTATTCTATTTTTCATAATACAAAAATTTAAGGTTGTTATTAGTTGTTTAATTATGATGTAAAGGTATAGCAGCTTATCCCTAAAAAAATCCGTTTTATGACAAACGGTAATTTAAGATTAGCGAACGGTAATTTTGAAGAATTGAATTGAAATTGCTGTACACACAGCACATAACTAGCTATATTACAAGCAACAAACTAATTATTTTTTTACTTTGGGAGGATATTTACTTAGTGCTTTTTCTACTATTTGCAGCAATTTAAGCTCTTTAGCTTCTGGTGTTTGGTTTTCTTTGTAGCCACTAACGCTAGTTGCTTGCCATACTAATGCATCTCTTTGTACATCTATAAAGTCAAACGTAATTTCTCTATCTAATTGGGCTCCGCCAATTGGCAAACCAACAGACAGTCCGCCACCAATATTATTACCGCCACCACCTAAACCAACACCAACAGAGTTGTTTGGTGTTCCTTTATATACTTGTGCCGTAATATTAATATAAATCTCTGGTTCTTCTGCTAATTTAAACCCTTTTGTACGCATAACATCTTCTACAGCGTTTAGCAAACGTTTGGTATCTAAATCGTTTAAACCGGTTTTCATATCCATATAAAAACCATATGTAGTGTAAGCCGTAAAGTCTAAATCTTTATCGTAATCATAATTTACACGTATAGTATTACAAGAGACAAACAATAAAATTAAAAGTAGAGATACGTAGCTTTTCATTGGTATATATTTTAGTTGCACTTATCTAATATACGGTTTAAACAAGAGGTATAGCCTTTTAAAGTTATTAAAAAGATATGGTAACACTCTACAATTAAACAAATTAATTGTTAAGCTGCTGCCACAATTTATCTTTTAACTCTTGTAAACCTTGCTGCGCTACAGAAGAAATAAACATATATGTTGCACCATCTAAGTCTCTGTCTAACTCAACACTCATTTCTGCAATAAGTTCATCATCTAACATATCACTTTTAGAAATTACAACAAAACGTTCCTTATCTATAAGTTCTGGGTTATATCTTTTTAACTCATCTAACAGTATTTTATATTCTTTACCAATATCCTTACTGTCTGCAGGTATTAAAAATAATAAAGTAGCATTACGCTCTATATGTCTTAAAAAGTAATGCCCTAAGCCTTTACCTTCTGCTGCACCTTCTATAATACCAGGTATATCTGCCATTACAAAACTCTGAAAATCGCGATACTGCACAATTCCTAAGTTTGGTTTTAGCGTAGTAAACTCATAATCTGCAATTTTAGGCTTTGCAGAAGTTAACACAGATAATAAAGTAGATTTACCTGCATTAGGAAAACCAACTAAACCTACATCTGCCAATACTTTTAACTCTAGAGTTATTTGCATTTCCTCACCAGACATTCCTGGCTGTGCATATCTAGGAGTTTGGTTGGTACTAGTTTTAAAATGCCAGTTACCACGGCCACCTAAACCACCTTTTACTAGTATTACTTCTTCTCCGTGTTCTGTAACCTCTAGTACAATTTCGTTAGTTTCTGTATCCCTAACAACTGTTCCTAGTGGCACATCCATATACACATCTTGTCCGTCTGCACCAGAACTACGGCCTTTACTACCGTGCTCACCGTGTCCGGCTTTAAAGTGTCTTTGTACCTTATAATTTAATAAAGTCCACAAATTTTTATTACCACGCAAAATAATATGACCACCACGGCCACCATCACCACCATCTGGACCACCTTTGGTAATATACTTTTCTCTATGCAAGTGCACAGAGCCTTTACCTCCGTTACCAGAAGAAACCGTCATCTTTACATAGTCTACAAAATTACCTTCGGTCATTGTTTTAGGTTATGGAATTAATATAATAAGTGTGTAGTTTTATAAAGTATCTATTACTTTACTTAACCTTGTTGTAATATCTTTTATTTCTCCTATACCATCTACAGTATGGAATTTGCCTTGCTTGTCATAGTATGCTTGTAACGGAGCAGTTTTTTGGTTGTACTCATCAAACCTATTACGAATTTTACTTTCGTCTTGGTCATCACTTCTACCACTAACTTTACCACGTTCTAACAAACGTTGTATTAAAACTTCGTCATTTGCATCTAAAGCAATAGTTGCATCAATCTTCATATCTTTAGTAGATAAAAAGTTATCTAATGCTTCTGCTTGTGCAGTTGTTCTTGGGAAACCATCAAAAATAAATCCACTTGCATCCGGATTCTTCTCTACTTCTTCCTTTAACATATTAATTGTTACTTCATCTGGTACCAACTCACCCTTATCTATAAAAGACTTTGCTAGTGTACCTAATTCTGTACCATTTTTTATATTGTAACGAAACACATCTCCTGTAGAAATATGTTTTAAATTGTACTGTTCTTTTAAAAAATTTGCCTGTGTGCCCTTGCCAGCTCCCGGTTTCCCGAATAGTACAAGATTTATCATATTATTTTGATTTAGTTGATACACTTCTTTTAGGTTTCTACCAAGCTCGTTATAATCTAACCCGTAACCTACAATAAATTTATTTGGAATTTCTATACCTACGTAATCTATATTATACTCACCACTATACACAGATGGTTTGTAAAATAAAGTAGCTATTTTAAACTCTTTAACGTTACTATTGCTAAACATATGCACCAGCTCTTTAACAGTACGGCCAGTGTCTATAACATCTTCTAATATTATTACACTTCTACCTTCAATAGTATCAGATACATCTATTAGTGTTTCTACAATTCCTGTAGAAGACAGCCCACTGTAAGAACTTAGTCTAACAAAAGAAACCTCGCAATTGTGTTCGTATGCTTTAAGCAAATCTGCTACAAACATAAAAGAACCATTAAGTACACCTATAAAAACCGGAACCTCATCTTTGTAATCTTCGGCAATTTTATCCGCTATATTTTTAACCGCAGCTAAAATCTGTTGCTCGGTTAAATAAGGTCTAAAATATTTGTCGTGTAGCTTAATCAATTGGATGTTCATTTATTAAAAGCGCAAATATACCATTTTGATTTCTCTTTTTAGGATATACAAGAGCAGTTTTAAGATTTAAGTGTATTTTTGTTACCAAGTTAACAATACTGCAAAAATTACAAAAATGAACTTTTTTTCTTCTGACTTTAAACTTGGTATCTTGGGCGGTGGCCAATTAGGTAAAATGATGCTCTATGAAACCCGTAAATTAGACATATTTACTAAAGTTTTAGAAGCTACAGATGATGCACCCTCTAGTATTGCTTGTAATGAATTTGTTAAAGGTGATATTTTAGATTTTGATACTGTTTACAATTTTGGAAAAACGGTAGATGTACTAACTATAGAAATAGAAAATGTAAATTTATCTGCGCTTGAAAAATTAGAAAACGAAGGCAAAAAAGTATACCCACCAACAAGTGCTTTACGTGTTATACACAACAAGGCTACTCAAAAATTATTCTACGTAGACCATAATATACCTACCGCAGATTTTCACAGATTTGCCTATACTAGCGAAATTAAAGATAGTATAGAAAATGGCGGATTAAACTTACCATTTGTTTGGAAATGTGCACAGTTTGGTTATGATGGTCAAGGTGTAAAAGTTGTACGTACATTAACCGATTTAGAAGATCTACCCAATGTAGAATGTATTGCAGAAGAAATGGTGCCTTTTAAAAATGAACTTGCAGTAATTGTTGCTCGCAATAGTAAAGGCGAAGTAAAAACATACCCTGTGGTAGAAATGGAGTTTCACCCAGAAGCCAACCAAGTAGAATATGTTATTTGTCCGGCTAGAATACCAGACGCCGTTGCCCAAAAAGCACAAGAAGTAGCTTTACAAGTAGCAGATAAAATTAAACACGTTGGTTTGTTAGCTGTAGAAATGTTCCAAACTAATGAAGATGAAATATTAGTGAACGAAGTTGCTCCTAGACCACACAACAGCGGGCATTATAGTATAGAAGCTAGCTACACTAACCAGTTTGAGCAACATATACGTGCTATACTGGGCTTGCCATTAGGTAATACAAAAAGTAAAGTTGCTGGTATTATGGTAAATCTTGTTGGTGCAGAAGGCTATACGGGTAATGTAGTCTATAAAAATATGGAAGATATTTTAAAGCTAGAAGGTGTTACTCCGCATATTTACGGTAAAAAGGAAACAAGACCTTTTCGTAAAATGGGACACGTAACTATTGTAAATAAAGATGTAGATAAGGCTCGTAAGATAGCCGAACAAGTAAAAAATACAATTAAAGTAATAAGCGAATAAATTATGAGCAAAGTAGCCGTAGTAATGGGAAGCACAAGTGACCTTCCTGTAATGCAAGACGCAATAGATATTTTAAAAGGTTTTGATATTGAGGTAGATGTAGATATTGTTTCTGCACACCGTACACCAGAAAAATTATTCGACTTTAGTAAAAACGCACATACAAACGGTTATAGTGTTATTATTGCAGGTGCAGGTGGCGCAGCACACCTACCTGGTATGGTTGCATCTATGTCTCCACTACCAGTAATTGGTGTTCCTGTAAAAAGTAGCAACTCTATAGATGGTTGGGATTCTGTTTTATCAATATTACAAATGCCTGGTGGCGTACCTGTTGCAACTGTTGCTCTAAATGGCGCAAAAAACGCTGGTATTTTAGCAGCACAAATTATTGGTTCATCTGACAAATGTGTATTGGATAAAATAATTTTTTATAAAGAAGGATTAAAGCAAAAAGTTATTGAAGGAGCAGAAAAAGTAAAAAGCATAAAGTAATACAGCCCTTCTAAAATTTTCTCATTACCCTAATATCTTAAAATATTAAAAAATGAATCCATTATTATCCCATTTTGATACTGCACCGTTTTCTCAAATTGAAAACGAGCATTTTATGCCTGCTTTTACACAAGCTATGGCAGATGCAAGAGCAGAAATAGATGCTATAACAAATAATACTAACGCTCCTACATTTAAAAATACTATTGAGGCTTTAGATTTTGCTGGTGAGCAGTTAGACCGTATTTCTAGTGTATTTTTTAATTTAAATTCAGCAGAAACCAATGAAGAAATTCAGAAAATAGCACAGGAAGTTTCTCCTTTATTATCTGAGTTTGGTAATGATATTACTTTAAACGAAGCTTTATTTAAAAGAGTTAAAGCTGTTTATGAACAAAAAGACAATTTAGATCTAACTGTAGAGCAACAAACATTGTTAGACAAAAGATACAAAGGATTTAGTAGAAACGGAGCAAACATTACTGAGGATAAAAAAACTAGACTTAGAGAAATAGATGCAGAATTGTCTAAACTAAAACTAAAGTTTGGAGAAAATGTATTGGCAGAAACCAATAAATTTAAAATGCATTTAACTAATGAAGCAGATTTAGATGGTTTGCCAGAAGGTGAAAAAGAAGCTGCAGCACAACTAGCAAAATCTAAAGATTTAGATGGTTGGTTAATAACATTAGATTATCCTAGCTATATACCTTTTATGAAGTATGCTAAAAACAGAGAGCTTCGTAAAAAATTATCATTAGCATTTGGTAGTAAAGCGTTTAAAGGTGATGAGTTAGACAACCAGGAAAATGTATTAAAAATAGCAAAATTACGCCACGAGCGTGCCAACTTACTTGGGTATGCAACACACGCAAATTTTGTATTAGAAGAACGTATGGCAGAAACGCCAGAAAAAGTACATTCTTTTTTAAATGAATTATTAGAAAAAGCAAAACCAGCTGCTGAACGCGAGTTTAAACAGCTTGAAGATTTTGCTAAGGAATTGGATGGTATAGACCAATTACAAAAATGGGATGGTGCGTATTATTCTGAAAAACTAAAGCAAAAACTTTTTAGCTTAGATGATGAAATACTAAAACCTTACTTTAAACTAGAAAATGTAATTGCTGGTGTTTTTAAAGTAGCCGAGAAATTATTTGGTTTACAGTTTAAAGAAGTTAACAATGTAGACAAATACCATGAAGATGTAAAAACATACGAGGTGTATGACGCAGATCATACTTTTGTCTCTTTATTCTACGCAGATTTTCACCCAAGAGCTGGCAAGCGTGGTGGCGCTTGGATGACGTCTTACAAACCACAATATATAAAAGACGGTGTAAACGTTCGTCCGCATATATCTAACGTATGTAATTTTACAAAACCTACAGACACTAAACCATCATTGTTAACTTTTAACGAGGTTACAACATTGTTTCATGAATTTGGTCACGGTTTACACGGTATGTTAGCAAACACTACGTACCCAAGTTTATCTGGCACATCTGTGTATTGGGACTTTGTAGAATTACCAAGTCAGGTTTTAGAAAACTGGTGTTATGAGAAAGAAGCTTTAGAGCTTTTTGCAACACATTACCAAACAGGAGAAGTTATACCTATGGAGTTGGTGCAAAAAATAAAAGAATCTGCTACTTTTCAAGAAGGTATGCAAACCTTACGTCAATTAAGTTTTGGTTTATTAGATATGTCTTGGCACGGTGTAGACCCAACAAAATTTGCAGATGTTAAAGCACAAGAAGATAAAGCTTTTACAGGCACAGATTTATACCCTAGCACAGCAGAAACTTGTATGAGCACTGCTTTTTCTCATATTTTCCAAGGAGGATATTCTTCTGGTTATTACAGTTATAAATGGGCAGAAGTTTTAGATGCAGACGCGTTTGCTTACTTTAAACAAGAAGGAATTTTTAACAAAGACGTAGCTACTAAATTTAAAGATAATGTATTGTCTAAAGGAGGTACAGAAAACCCAATGGTTTTATACAAACGTTTTAGAGGTGCAGAACCAAAAGTTGAAGCTCTACTAGAAAGAGCGGGATTATTGTAGATTACAATAAAATGTAAACATAAAAACCAGGATAATAATTTACTTATTATCCTGGTTTTTTATTTTAGTAAGAGTACTTACTCTCTATTCTTCTTCATCTAAATCTACCTCTGCACTAACAAGCGCTAACGCTTCATCCTCTAAAATTTCTTTAGCCTCTTCTGTTTCTTCTACCTCAGGAACAGAATCTTTTATTTCGTTAAATTTATGAATACGATCTAACTCTCCTTCTTCACCAGAGAAATAAGGAAAAACATCCATAATTGGTGACTCTGTAATAGCTGGTATGGTATAATCTCCCATAGTATCTTTCATTACAGCAACGGTATTATCATATGCTTCTTTAACATCGTTAGCTTGTACTAATAAGTACATATTTGTTTTACGCTCTTTACCACTTTCTTCATCAAAAGCAATTAAAGAAACTTTACTTTTAAACCAACGATCTGTGTTTTCAAAAGGATGAATTTCTGCAAAATTAGCAACCTTAATGTTTGTTATTTTAAACTCATCACTAATGTAAGCTTTCATCTCCTCATTAATTCTAGTTTCTGCCTCCGTATAAGAAATAGCATCTACCAAATAAGGTTCTGTTGTTACTTTTTGAGCTCCAGTGTCGCTCATTTTTCTATATTTTACCTTGCATTCGTACCAAGTTGCGCTCATAATTTTTCCTGTTTTTTGGGAAGCCAAATATAACCGTTACATAAAAAATTAAACTGCTATTATAAAAATAGATATTCACAATTTAAAATTAAAAAACATAGCATACTTATAACAAGGCAGTTGAATTTAAAACTTCTAATATTAATCTATTTTTTAACTCCTAAACTTCACTTAAATAAATCATAACACATCTTAAAATAGCCGTGTTATTTAGCGCTTAATTGTATTTTTGTAGCTCATAATTTACACGCCGCTAAGCACGTGTAATTAATAGGTCTTTAGTACGACAAAATAAAGTCCAAAAACTGTTACTTTCTTAAAATAGCAGCAAAAAATTAAAAAAATGTCATTAAAAAAAATAGCATATTCGGTTTTAGAACTCGCAATTGTATCTAAAGGTAGTTCTTTACAAACCACGTTTAATAATAGTGTAGACCTTGCACAAAACGCAGAAAAATTTGGTTACAAGCGTTTTTGGCTAGCAGAGCATCATAACTCTATAACCATAGCTAGTTCTGCAACCGCAATATTAATAGGTAAAGTTGCAGAAAACACAAAAACAATACGTGTTGGTTCTGGTGGTATTATGCTACCCAACCACTCCCCTTTAATTATTGCCGAACAATTTGGCACATTAGGTAGTTTATATGCTAACCGTATAGATTTAGGTTTAGGTAGAGCTCCAGGAACAGACCCAGAAACGGCACACGCTATTAGAGCAAACCACACACAGGCAGCACACTCGTTCCCTGAAGAAGTTGTACAAATACAACAGTATTTTTCTGCAGAAAACAAAAACTCTAAAGTAAGAGCAACAGTTGCTGAGGGTGTAGATGTGCCATTATATATTTTAGGTTCTAGTACAGACAGTGCACATTTATCATCTAGAAAAGGCTTGCCATACGCATTTGCTAGTCATTTTGCTACAGCAAAGCTTCATGAAGCACTTAAAATTTACAATGAAGAATTTGTACCGTCTAGTTATTTAGATAAACCATACACTATGGCTGGTGTAAATGTTATTGTAGCTGATACCGATGAGGAAGCTGAAAAAATATCTACATCATTACTTAAAATTATAGTTGGCCTACTTACCAACCAAAGAGATTTTATGTTACCGCCAGTAGAAATGACAGATGATTTGCGTGAACTTTTTAAACACCCTGCTGTAGACCAAATGTTAAAATATTCTTTTATAGGAAGTAAAACAACTGTAAAAAAACAGGTAAAAGAATTTCTAGAACAAACTCAGGTTGATGAGCTTATTGCGGTAACAAACATTTACGATCATAAAGACCGCATAAAATCATATAAATTATTTGCAGAAATAATGAATGAAATAAATTTAGAAAAGGAATAAAAGTAAGTTTTTTTTGTTTTCATAGAGCAATTTTTTGGATTTGTAATTTCACGGTAATCCGTGTGTATAGATCTTAGAAGTTGCTTTATTTTTGTTTTAAAATGAACTCAACAGAATGAAATTTAGACATCTACTTTTAATACTATTCTCTTTTTTATGTTTACAAAATAGTGCTCAGAATAATAAAGTTCTACTAGAAGAAACAATTACCAATATTGTTGTAGCGTTTAAAGATAAAAATGCTAAAATTATAAATAACTACACCTCTAAAGAAAATGGAATTACTATACTTGTTAGGTATGGTGCTTTAGATAATTACAGGACCATAAGTTCTATTAACTTTAAAAACCCCATACCTAATTACCTGCCGTACACAGAACCCATATCTAGCACCAAAATAAGTTACAACAAACCTCCTAAATTTGATTGTAACACTTATAGCTGGTCTAAAAAAGGGTTGTTTTGTGATACGATACAAAAAAGTACTCTCTTTACTAATACAATTAAAAATTTAAAGTATGAACTAACTTCTCAAACATACGCTAAAGAACTAAAACGTGCTTTAGAATTAGAAAAAAATAGTTATAGAATTGTTTTAGTTGATGACAATAATGAAGATTTAATATTTTTTCTAAGTTATATTGATGACAAATGGATATTAACCTTAATAGACCGTGTAACTACAGATTGTTGCGCATAACAAAACTTAAACCAATCAAATGAAACACTTACAAATTTTATTTATACTTATCTCGTTTTTCATTTATCATTCTTCAATTGCTCAGCAAAATAATTCCATAAACTGCTATAAGAAGGTAAAAAAAGAAACAAAAATGCTACAAAAATATACTTGCAATAAAGCAGTAAAAAAAATTAGGAATATTTTTGAGCAATACAACTACTCTTTGCAATTAAAAGAGCTACAATCTATTTTAACTAACAAAACAATAACTAAACATTTTAAACATACCAGCGATATTACAAATATTAAAATACGCGAGGTTAGCTTTAAAATATGTAATGGTAGTTTTATAACCGTTTATTACAAACAAAAGAACAATAAATGGTATCCGTTAGAGTGTTTGGTTTCTCTTTAAATAAAATTAATACGGTATAACTTTTATATTCATAGCTTTTATTTGTGCTACCAAATCTTCTGAAAAATTCATAGAATTAGTTATTTCTAAGCTGGGCAAATACTTAATATCTTCAATAGATTTTACATCAAAACAATCGTCTTCTCCGCTCCAAAAAGGAATTAACTGACCGTATATTTCATCTCCACCATCTGGCTCCAAAGCTTTAATATCTGGTAATAAAGAAGACGGAATTGGTAATTTTTTAAAATAAGCAGCAACTTCTGGTATTATTTGATATCCTTCTTCCTCAATATCAATTTTACGGTCTTTGTAATTTTTTACAAAAAAGTGTACGTTAAATTTTGGGTACAAAACCTCATCTACATACATTAACTTATTTATTACCATTAATTTAAAATTAAAGTCGGACTCAAAATAACAATCACCCTCTGGCAATTGCTCTAGTTTTAACTTTACCTCATAATTAAATAATGCCTGGTTTTTTAATTCTAACTGCAACACATTAGATGGTATTTTATTTAATGTAGTTGGCAACTCTTTAAATACATTCATTTTTAAATTAAGCTCTTTTAAATTAGTTAAATTAGATAAGTTTTCTGGTACAGTAGAAATATTTGTTTCACTAACATCCAAAATTTCTAATTGCTTCATTTTATTTAACCAACTAGGCAATTCTAAAAGCGGATTTTTATTTAACCTAAGTATTTTTAGTCTTTTTAAAGTAACCAAACTCTCTGGTAGTTCTTCTATTCTATTGTTTGATAGATCTAACTCCTCTAATTGATTTAAGTATTTTATTCTTGATGATATTCTACTTAAAGATGTGTTTGATAAATTAAGACTTTTTAAGCCTGTAATTTTTACAACAGAAGACCATAAAGGACTTTTATTACCTGAAAAATTTAGATATTTTAAACTTTTTATTTTCTCTAGATTAGGAGGTAAGCCACTTAAAGGAACACTATAATAATCTCCGTCTCTAGATATAGTTAAAGAAACTAAGTAGTTAAACTTATATAATTTATTTATGAGATCTGGAGCTATTAAGCTTACATTACGCAAGGTAAGCTCATTTAACGATTTTAATTTTAATATTCCTGGGTATAAATCTTGTACAGTTTGGTTAGATACTGCCAAACACTTAAGATTAGAGCAAGTAAAAATACCATGTGGTAGCTCAAAACCATAACCATAATACAATTTTTGTGTTGCCGGCCCAAAATCATTTTCACTATTTAACTCCCAAATATCTGAATAATAAGTACGTGGATGATTCTCTATATACCTTAAAACTTCCTTATGGTATATTGACTGATCTATTTTTTCTGCCAAAGGATTTGCACTATTGTACGGGTCGTAAGTACAATACCCATAAACTTCACTTTTGGTTGTTTTTCCTAGTCTTTTTTTAAGCTCTAAACGCAAACCAAATCTAGTAAATACGGCTTCGTATAAATTCTGAATTTGTTCTGGAGCGCTACGTTTAAAAAAAGATTTTTTTCTTGCTGTTAAAAACTGTTGAAAAGTAGATTCGTCAAAAGCAATTATTTGACATAAAAATACAAATTCTCCTTTTTGTGCCGGATTATTTGCTTGTCTTCTTGGGGGTAAAATTTGACAAACGGAATAGACCTCTCCTCCTTTTAAATCATCTTCTTTAAAAAAAATATCTCCAAAAGGTGACACTTTCAAAACTTCTCTCTCTTTAAAGTCTTGAAATAATGCATCTAAAATTAATTCTTCCAATGGTTAGTTGTGTTTAATTTAATTCTGCGCAACACAAAAAAACTACTCCACCTCTAAAAAGGTTTCTGCTGTAAATTCTGCATCACTATTTTTATCCCAAATTTTCACTTGCCACTTTACAGGATTACTAACAGCTCCTTTTGTTGTTATTAAAGAAGCCTGTATAGATTGCTCTACTAATTCTGGTGCTAATTTTTGGTTTAAAAATAGATCTGTTTGGTCTAGTATAATACGCTCATCATCATCTTTAACAAGCATTGTCATTCCTATTTCTATAGTACCGTCTTTTATAGTAAATCCTTTTAGGCCCTCAAATATAAACAACATTTTATCATTAAACCCAACTTTTCTATTGGTAATCACAGACTTACGCTCTGTAGAGAACAAATAACACTCTTTATAGCTTAATTTATCTGCATTAATGCTAATATCCGGATCCTTAACAAGTTCAATTTCCATTGAAGAAGTTAACACACCATTACCTTTTAAGTCTGTTAATGTATAAATAACATCATAACTATTGCTAGATAAAATAGGGTTAGCAAAACTTATTCTCCCTACTAAATCCTTCATATCTGTATTTAACCCTATTTTAGAATTTTGCAACAAACTAGGGTATTTTAAAACTGTATCTCCTTTTTTAGAAATTACAGCTACTGCTAAATTTGGGTAATATTTTCCGTTTTCTTCTGTAAACCCTTCTATTTCTTTAAAAGTAGTTACCAAAGTTTTACCGTAGACTAATATAGGTTCTTCTAATGGTTCATCATCTACAGTAACAGCTACTCTAGACGCACTTAGACCTTCATTTTTATTGGTTAGACCTATATTAGAATCTTTATTAAAGTTACATGACGTAATTATAATAATTGAGCATACTGCTACTAATTGTAAAGCGTAATTTTTCATAAGTTTAGTGTTTATAGTTATTTTATACAGGGTATCCGCCTAAGGTGTCTTTTACATATAGATTAAACTCTTTACGTACCTTTTTAAAGTCTAGATTATGATACTCTGCTATTTCTTTTAATATCCCTTTTACTTTTACTTGTTTAGTAAAATAAATACCTGCAAAAACCAATAATGCCGTTATAAATATGCAGCATATTAAAATTACTACTGTTTTTATAGTGTTATAATCTGAGTAAGAATATGATTTGCCTGCTATAAATACATTGTATAACAGCACCAATGCTCCAAAAAGCAACAAAACATAGCGAAGGTACTTTGCACTAGACATAAAATTTAGGTACTCATCTAACACCTCTTTAAGCTTTGTTTCTGATATTTTTTGTAGTTCATTAAGCTGATTTTCTTCTTTATTCATTTTCATTCATTTTTTGTTGTGCTTTAGCCCAAGCTGTAGTTAAAGAAATTAGTTTAACATCTTTATGTAAAATTGGTGTTACTTTAAACTTTATATTTTGATCTGCTTTAAAGTTGAATTGACGCTCCTCTTCTACTCCATTATCTGCTAGTAACTCTATTGTATTATTTTTATAATAGGCATACGTACCATCTGTATTTAAATTAAAACCCAAAGAGGTAATGTCTTTTATAGAATTGTAACTTAATTTTATGGTTGCATTAAGCTTATTATCCACTGTAAAAACATCTTTAGACACTAATGTTAAACGTTGCAAAGAATCGTCTAACGATGTTTGTTTCATAGCTAATTCTAAACCAACAATAGCAGCTTCTTCTTGCCCTTTAATTGTAGACAAATTATGTTGTTCTATAGTTATTGTTTTAGATTCTACATCTACAAAAAACACTGTATCTGTGCTCACCAAAGGAACTTCTCCTTGTAAAAAAAAGCTAATTATAGCCATCACTAAAGATTTTACTTCTACCATATTCTATTTCTATTATTAAGGAATTGTACTTAAATCGTCTAAAAGCCAAGTATTATTTTGTTTTACAAATCTAAATGTATGCTGTCCGCCTTCATGAAACTTAGTTGGCTTGGTTGTAGTTACTAAAACCTCTATATAATTAACGCCATCTATTGCGTGGTTTACATAAATAGTTTCGCTTTCTACTAAAAGTCCAACAAAGTTATGTGTAAAAATTAGGTTGTAATCTTCTGCTATAAAAAGGTCTACAGGGATGTAAATTTTAGTAGTGTAAAGTGCAGTGTACCAATCCTCCTCTGTATCTCTAAAAGTAGTAAGTTCTTTTTCTTTTTCTGGAGTATTCTCTAAACAGGCATAACATCTAATTTTTGAAGCAGACAACCGTTTAAATTTTACAGTGTCTTTTGTTTTTAAGGCTGATAAAAAAGTAGTCCATACCTGTTTCATTTCTTTTAAAGAAACTTCTTTTGGTTGTTGCTGCGCATTTACACCCCCAACAACCAGTAAAAAAAATAAAACTACTTTATATTTTACCATAACAATTGTACACCAATTAATTTACCGCAATTTACAGCAATACATTGTTATATAAATCCCTTTTTTCAGGGGTATTATTTTTTAGAAAAATCTAAAAACAGGGTAATGATATAATTATTTTTCTTTTGTTTTGGTATCTAAAATTTGTAGTAAGGTTGGCATTCTGTAATTACCGTGCATAGATTTTACCAACTCATAAGCCTCATCTAAATTTATACCTATGGCAGATATATAAAGTGGCTTTATACTGTCTCCTCTTAAAAGAGGTTTACTGTTTGTTTTATTTAAATGAAAACTAGATTTTGCAACACCTATAATGGGAATTTTTTTATCTAAATTATTATATAAATGACCTCCCAAACCTAGCTTACCGTCATCATCTAATAAAACATAACTATCTACTATTATTAACTCCACATCTTGTAAATTATACTGTTTAAGTAAACTTAAAATACAAGGTAATTCTCTTTTATAAAATGCCCCTGGCTCATAGTCTGGCACATCTTTAATAACTTCTTCCTTTATATCTAAAACAGTATCATCTAACCAATTACTAAAGCTAACACCAACTGTTTTTGCTTTATTGTTATAGTAATAAGTATCAAAGGCTAAAATCATAATATGTATCTCTTTTTAAAATTTGGTTTACTTGTAAGCGTATAAAATTCTTCTTCCTTCTAAAATTTCATTATTCCCTTTTTCAATTAAAATTAGTTTTTGTTTTTTAAAAATTCTTTCAATTTTAAAGGTGGTATTATTATCTATAATTGCTGTTCTATCTTCAGCTATTTTTATATTAAAATTATTTAGTTCTTCATATGACTTAAATTTTAGATCGTCATTTAATTGCTCCATAGAATAGGTTAATGGGCCTTCTGCCAAATACATCCAATACTCTTTTAAACTTCCATTACTGTTAAGTACATATTTACGTTCTATATCAAACTCAAATTCTTCTATTTTAAATGAACAATCATTATCCTTCATTTGTAAATACGAAGCTACTCTATAAGCGCAGTTTATATTATTAGGGCTTATTTCTTCATCTAAAACCCTATATTTTACTGTAATTCTAGCCGATTTAGGCACCCTAGCTATGTTTTTAGCACACCCAAAGTTTAATACAAGCAGAAGAAGAACTATTTTTTTCATCACATTTTTTTATATTAAATGTATTAACATTATGTATAAACTACCAGTAAGTGCCTACTAAAAACGTCATACGTATAAAGGCTACAACACTGTCTTTAGTTAATTGTAAAGGAGTATCTAAACTAGTAACCTCATCACCATCTACAAAAACAACAAAAAGTCCGTCTTTAAAAGCTAGTAATACATTATCTATAGCATCTTGCTCTACTGCTAAATCTTTATTTGCTAAATCTCCAAAATCTACTTTACCACTTTGGGCTTGGTCTTGTATTTCTGTAGGACTTAAAAAGCCAACCACATTAACCTCTAATCTCTTTTTATTAAAAGCTTCTACTTGGTTTTTTACACAACCTACCAATAACTCTTGCAAATTATTAGGAGTTGCGTCTAAGGTTAATGGTATTTGTTTTACTTTTTTTTTGCCTAATTTTTTTAGTTGTAACGTTAGTTGTGGCATATGTACATTTTATTTTTTAGTGCGTTAGGGATTGGCGTGTAAAGCCCACAGTGCGATAGCACGAGGACTTGCAACAAAAGCACGCCCCACCTTAAGTGGGGAACGCCCTTATAATTTTAAAATTAGCTATTTATTTGTGCTAAAATTGTTGGATCTTGTATTTTGTTGTCTTCTGACAAAAGTTTCATTTTAGAAATAATTTCTGCCGATTTTGGATCATCGTCTACAAAGGGTAAAAACATACGTCCTCTGTGCTGACTGTGTACAGGAATTATAGATAATTGTAAGCCATTTTTACTTACTTGTCCGCTTCCTAAATGTATGCTATACTCACCCAAAGTACCTGCAACCAGAATGTGACGCTCTTTAACTGTAATGTTTTTGAGTTTAAAGAGCTGTGCAGACTCGGTTGCTAATGCAGCACGCATTTGCATAGTGCTGTGACTAGCTTCTGGATCTACACCACCAACGTGAGCAACACTAACCACAAGGTCTATGTCTCTCATAATTTCGCTAAAAACTACTGGTGGCACATCTTTTAAAGGAATTGGCTTGTAGTTTTCTAAGGAGTAAAACACAATATGCTCTAAGGTTGGCGCCTCTATATCTGCTGGCGAAAACCAATCTGCCATAGCATACATTGTTGCCATAAAACCTTTTTTATGATACACTTTTTGCAATCCGTCTTCATGGCTAACCGTCCAACCACGACCACGTAATAATGCCACGGTTTTTTGTGGTTGAATTTGGTGACCTTGGTAACGTTCTGATTTTGACCCAAGCTCTAGCTCGTCTTTAGTAACCAAGTACAACTCTCTAAATACTTGTTTAAATGGCTGTACCAAACGCTCTGCAAAAAGGTGTTTTTGGTACAAATCCCACTGTACGGCTTTGTATAGGTGAGATGGATGTGCAATTACCAAGACATCATCTTCTTTTAAAATATGCTTTTTACCTTCTGTATCTGTTAATACTCCGTCTGCATAAAAACCAGAGATTTGCTTATCTGGAGCAAACAATACCAATTTGCTAAGCATAACTTTTACAATTGGGTGTTGCATTATTTTGTGTATCTCTGCTGCGGTAAACTCGTCTTCATTTACCATTGCATTTTCTAGAGACAAACGAGTTCTACTATATTGTTTAGATAAGTAAGACTTGCCTTCTTTTAAGGCCAATACTTGTTTGTCTTTTTTATACTTAGCAGGTATAGATTTTTGTTTTTTATTACCTTTAGTGACTAAAATATCTGTTTTACCTTCGTCTGTAATTACTAGTTCTATAACTGCATCATCAAACTTTAAAACAGCATTTTCCATTATTGCTAAAGTTGCTTTACTTTCCATAGCCCAACTAAAGCGTACGCGGTCTTGAAAACCTGCGTTTCTAGACAGGTTATCTAAAGCAATTTCTACAGCATTTTTCTCACTCTCTTGACGTTGCGCTCCAAATTGCTTGCTTTCTTCTAAAAACTTTTGCAATAGGTTGTATCGTTTTAATAAGTCTTTCTCTGGAATAGTTTTACTTAACGGAATTAAACCTAAAGCCCTAACATAGTCTTTATCTCTTTTCTCTGTAATTTTTTTTAAGGTTTCTGTAATTTTAACCTCACCAAGCATTACACTAGAGTATAGTTTTACTTGTCTGTGCCCATTACCATCTGTAATATATTTGGCAGCTTCGTGTAATATTTTCCAATTGGCTTTGCCTATACTTTTATACACTTTATTAAACCAATCTATATCTATGGCACCAATTGCAAAGTCGGACTTTGGAATGTTAGAATATCTAGAAATTATGGTTTCTTTTTCACTACTCATATAATCTGATGCGTGCGCTTGAAACCACCATACAGCATCTTCTAATTTTTCTAGTCCAAGATACTCACCAACAAAACCTGCCCATTGCGTTGCATAGCAAGCAAGTTCTACTAATCTTTTCTTTGGAATTTTAGCTTCATCTGCAAGTGCTACAAAGTCTGCATAAGTTTCTGTATCTTTTAACGCACTCTTTTTTAATATAGAACTAAAGGTAGATTTTTTAGTGTCTCCGTAGTAACTGTAACCACGCTCAAAAGTATCTTTACCCATACGCTGTAACACCTTAAAAACATAGTCTACACCTTCTATTTTTGATAGACTAGAAATATAACCTGTAGCATCTGTAGCTAAATCTCCACGCTCTAACTCTGTAGAAAGTATGTTTGTTTTTAAAGCTTTTAAAATTCCAAACGGAACCAAGTCTACATCTAAATTACCATTACGTATTCTGTAGTTTTGAGCACCATCTAAAATGGACATTAACTCATGCGAGTTTAGTGCTTGGAAAAGTAAATCGTCTTTAGTAATTAAGTTTTTTTGATACAAAACCAATGAAATATCTAAAAGCGGTAACTGTAATCCTCTATTGGTATTTCTTTTTTCTGTAATGTCTTTAATGTTTGTTATTACTTTTGGATATCCTATATATTGTGCTGCTAAATACATTTTTATATCCCAATACTTTTTTAGTTGCTCTAAATCTCCAAACTTTATAAGTTCTTGTTCGTTTATTACAACTACTAAACCATTAATAACATCTACCCAATCATAATTATTATACCTGTAACCTTCGCCATAAGTAAACTTCTCTTTTTTTAGCTTCTCTGGAAAGTTTGCAATAGCATCTTCCCAAACACTTAATTTAAAACTTAACACGGCAGGCCTATCTGCAAAAGCCCTAAATAAGCGTCTTAAAATTTTAGTATATCTGGCGTTTGTACTGTAATAACTACGGTCTGCAGGGTCTAACTTTATGCCTTCTAAGTTAGGAGTGTATTGCTTTACATAATCTTCAAGCTTTTTGTAATTGCCATAAGGAGCAGTAAACGTATTTATGTAGTTTATTGCAGCATACATCTCAAAATCGTTTAATTTACTTTCATTGTACCATTTTATCCAAACATCTGCCAAAGGTATATTATGCAAATGCTCCTCTGCAGACATCTCTTCTCTAAATTTTTTAATTTCATGAATAGTATTAGCTAATAAAGCTGTGGTTGTACTACCATCATAAGCCTCTAACTTATATTCATAATTTCTATGCTCATAAACTAATGCTATTAAATTATTTATAGCACCAACTGTTTTACGTTCATCTATAAAATTGCTAAACTTAAATTTTGCTGTAGAAATACCCAGTTTATCAAAAAAACTTTTGCTGTTATTAAACTTAACCTCTGGTGTGTAAAGTGGTGACAAATTAGTGTAATCTACTGCTCCAAAACCATTACTATATGTAAATCCAATTTTAGTTTTAGAAAACTTATCTAAAAATACACTTTCGTTTTTAGTAAATTTTGGTCGCTCTTTATACAAGCTAATTTGTTCTTCTACAAATTCTGGATATTGCTCTTCTTCCTCTATTAAGGTTAGTATCTCTAAAGCTGCCAAACGCTTATCTACTGCCTTAGCTGTAATTAAATTTTGTGTGCTATTTTTAAAAACATCCTCTGGTTGCTTAATTAAAAGTTTTATTAAGCCAGAACGTAAAGTTTTGTTTTTACGACCAAATAAATCTTCCACTACATCTAAATCTTCTTGAAATAATGGCATATGATGAAAAACGGTTAAACCGGTAGACATTACAGACTCGTTCCTATCTTTAATAGCTTGGTGCGCCAATTGTCTACGCCAAGCATCTTTAGATAAAATAAGCATTCCTGGTTTTTTACTTCCATAATTGTATCCAAAAGAATAAGTGTAATGTTCTGGAAATACTTTTCTAATGTAACTTTCTCTAACTTCTGATGGTAACTTTACTATGTCATTAGACAGCAAAAGCAATTGCTCTTCTGAAGCATGTTTAATTATAAAATTGTAAAAATAATTTGGTGTAACTGTAAAATTTAGCCAAGAGAAAACCATTCCTTCATACACCTTACCATCTTTTGGTAGGCTAGCTGCAATTTTTTCTAGACGACTAAAAAGATCATTATCTATTTCTAAAACTGGCAAATTAATAGTTAACCAATAATCTAAAGCAGGATTATTACCTAGTTCTTTTTTATAGTAATCAACAATGCTATTCTGAGTACGTTGTGTTTGACTAACAAAATACAGACACAGTATTTTTTTCTCTAAACTATCTGTTTTATAAACCAGCTCTAATGCTTTTTGGTTGGCAGCATCTACATTAATTAAACCTATAGCCCAAAGACCAATATAAATTTCTAAATTATCATTACTGGTTAAACAGTCATCAATATTATTTAAATCTAAAATATGATCTCTACTTAACTCTAAAACTCTTTTTATTGTAGATTTTTTAGGAGCTTCCCAACCAAAACCAAACCAAGTGTCTACTGCTCTAACTACACTACTAAAACGAGTTAAATCGTTCTCTAAAATTACATTCATCATATATTTTAAAGCTCCTAAACTAGTAGTATCAATAGACTCTAAAATAGTTTGCCTTAACCCTTCTTGGCGCTGTGCTGCCAATAATAATTTAGCTACTAACTCCCAATACTCCTCTTTTTTTGTAAGTAGTAAACCTTTTATTATATCTCTACTTATACTTCCAATTTCATCTTCGCCCTGTATAATATCTTTTACAACCTCATCTACCAACTCACCTTTAAACTCCAATACAACAGCAAAAAAGTAACTGTATCTATTATCAAAATACGTTGAATACTGAAACTGTTCTTTTAGTGGCAGATAACCAAAACCACTACGATTAGCATATAACAAACGTTTAAAATATTCTAATTTATTATATAGATGATCTGTGTTTGGCTTTGTTCTAAAAGCTCTACGGCTATACCCATTTTGGTAAGGCAAAGCATTAAACATACTCCATAACACTGGTAAAAAAGGAGATTGTATATCTCCAAACAAAAAAGATCCTAAACGAATACCTTCTTCTGTTGCCCAAGGATTCACCGTAGTTTCATCATCAAAAACATTAGAAAAAATAGTTACAGTCTCGTGCCTTTGACGTGGGTTAAGCACATCTGCCACTATCATACCAAGCACTTGGTACGGATATGAAAACTGCTCAAAATCTGCGTCTGTTAACTCTTCTTTTTTATACTTTTTAATATACGCTTGTGCTTTTTCAAATGGAATCATATGGGTTTTATTCTTTTCTAAATTGAGGCTTTGTTTACTATGGTTTAAATATAAACTAAGTCTTTATATTCTTATTTTGTTTCATCTTAAAACTTTTGCAAATTATTAAGACTACAAACATTATTTATCCCTGAATTTTGGGATTTATCTACTACTGTAAATTGTGCTCTACCTATTCAGCATAATCAAACTTTCAATAATTACTGAAAGTTTAAAATATTTAATATATATTTGTAATGAATTTAAGTTTTTAAAAGATGAACTACACAGAAGCTAAATCAAAATTTATAAATACTTGGGGCAGCTTAGGTACGCTTTGGGGAATTAACAAAGCAATGGCTCAAATACAGTCGCTCTTATTTATTTCTCCTAATGCCCTTTCTATGGAAGAAATTATGGATGAATTACAGATTTCTAGAGGTAACACAAGTATGAATTTAAGGCAACTCATAGACTGGGGAATTGTGAGTAAAGAGTTTAAAGCTGGTGAACGTAAAGAATATTTTACAACGGAAAAAGATGTGCAAGAATTGGCTCGTATAATTGCAAAAGAACGTAGCCGAAGAGAGTTACAACCAACCATAAAAGTTTTAAATGAAATTAGCAATATAGCACCAGATGGCACTAAAGAAACTGATGAGTTTATTAAACAAACAAAGGCAATGTGCGAGTTAACAGAGACTGCAGATAGTCTTTTAAATAAAATGGCTAATCAACAGCAAAATTGGATTACAAAATCTATTTTAAAAATATTTAGCTAACCCAGCAATGCAAAAAAACATCTTAAATAAAATAGTAACAATTGCTATTGGGCTTATTTGGCTTGCCAACGGCTTATTGTGTAAAGTGCTAAACTTAGTTCCAAGGCACATGCAAATTGTAAGTCGCATTTTAGGAGAAGATTTTGCAAAACCGCTAACTATTAGCATAGGAGTATTAGAAATTTTTATGGCAGGTTGGATTGTTAGTGGTTATAAATCTAGAGTAAACGCCATACTACAAATGCTAATAATAGGTTTAATGAATATTATAGAATTTACTCTAGTGCCAGATTTATTACTCTGGGGCAAATACAATATAGTTTTTGCTTTCCTTTTAATTTGTGTGATATTCTACAATGAATTTTATTTAAAAAAAGCGAACTAGTATGCTAGCATCTTTTAAAAATCATCCGTTTGCGGTTGAAGCGTTTTTTACAAACTCTACCGTACTTACTTTTGCTATTCCTAAAGAAGAATTGGCACATAAAATACCTAAGCACTTACAGCTAGACACCTTTAAAGACAAATGGGCTTTTGTAGCTGTTGCAATGGTACAAACAAAAGATTTGAGACCTAAAGGTTTGCCTAAATTTATGGGTAATAACTTTTTTTTAATTGGCTATAGAATATTTGTTACTTACACTAATAAGGCCGGTAAACGCTTAAGAGGATTATACATTTTAAAGTCTGAAACCAATAAAAAGAAAATGCAGTTTATGGGTAATATTTTTACGCATTACAACTACACTACAACAGACATTACAATAAAAAAAGAACAAAAAAACACACAAATAACCTCTTTAAAATCAAACTTTAAAATTAATTATAGCAATAATTTAAACGATGTTAATCTGCCAAAAAACTCACCCTTTAGCACCTACAAAGATGCACGCAGGTTTGCAGGACCATTACCATTTACCTTTACGTACAATAAAGAAAAAAATAGCATTTTAGTTATTGAAGGTGTCCGACAAAATTGGAAACCTTCTCCTATACATATTAATGAATATCACTTTAATTTTTTAAAAGAAGCCGGATTTAAAAATCCAATTTTAGCAAATGCTTTTGTAATTACTAATATTCCGTATTACTGGAAAAAAGGAGAACTAGAATTATGGTAACAAAACGCAAGAAATTTCAAGGAGTACGTAACATATTAAGCTTTAACAGGCATTTTTATATTTTAGGTTTACTAGTACTAGTTATTTTAATAACTGCTATACTACTGTTAAAACTACCTGCTATTATCTTGTGGGTTACAGTTAGTGTATTTGTTTATGGTTTAGTAACTCCGCTTCTAGTTTCTGCATACGTTTACGATTTTTCAGGTTATTACAATTTTAAATGGCTACAAACACACATAAATAAAAGTAGCAGCATAAAAAAAATTGTAAATATTAATGCTGGTTTTGATGAAACAAGTTTTATCCTTAAAAAAAACTTTCCTACATCAGACATTAAAGTATTCGATTTTTATAATAAAAAACAGCACACAGAACCTGCCATAGTACGCGCACGTAAGGTAAGTTTAACATATCCAAATACACAGCAAATAACAACAAGCAAAATTCCGCTTAAAGACCAAAGTATAGACCTTGTATTTTTATTATCGGCAGCACACGAAATTAGATGCAATAAAGAAAAAGAAGTGTTTTTAACTGAGTGTAAAAGGATATGTAAGCCAGAGGGAAAAATTATAATGGTAGAGCACCTAAGAGACGTACCTAATTTTTTAGCCTTTTCTATTGGTTTTACTCATTTTTTTAGTAAAAAAACTTGGCAAAATGCGTTTAAAAATGCTGGCTTATCTAAAATTAAAGAAGTAAAATTTACACCGTTTATGACGGTTTTTAACTATAGCAAATAAAAAATTATGCAAATTCACTTATATATTATAGGCATATTATTAATGGCTCTTGCTTTGGCACACATCTTTTTTCCTAAATACTTTAACTGGAGAACAGAGCTACAACCATTGGCGTTAATAAACAGGCAAATGATGACTACACACACTTTTTTTATTGCATTAACAGTCTTCTTAATGGGTTTGCTATGTGTTACATCTGCAACAGAATTAATAAAAACAACCTTAGGAAATAAACTAGTATTAGGGCTTGCTGTATTCTGGTCAATACGTTTATTTTTTCAGTTTTTTGTGTATTCTAAAAACTTATGGAAAGGCAAAAAATTTGAGACCACAATACACATTATATTCTCTGGATTTTGGGTATATTTATCTACTATATTTTTTATAATATATTTTAACAACTAAATAGTATGAGCAAACTAGTTATTGCAGGAGGAACGGGTTTTTTGGGAAATAAATTAATAGATTTTTATACTAGTAAATACAATGAAATAGTTGTTTTAACTCGTGGAAAGTCTCGCAAAAAAGAAAATATAAGTTACGTAAACTGGGATGCTAAAACAATTAACAAATGGCATACTAGTTTAAACAATGCAGATGTATTAATAAATTTAACTGGTAAATCTGTAGACTGTAGATTCACAAAAGAAAACAAAGCCCTTATTTTAAATTCTAGAACAGAATCTACTACCGCTTTAGGCAATGCCATAAATTTGGTAGCCAATCCACCAAAAGTGTGGTTAAATGCATCTTCTGCTGCCATATCTCATCCTAACAAAGAAGAAAACGGAGAAGATTTTATGCTGTACGTTGGCCTAGAATGGGAAAAAGCTTTTAACGCCATAAAAAATCCCAACACAAGAAAAGTTGCTCTGCGTATTTCTTTAGTTTTTGGTAAAGAAGGCGGAGCGTTAATTCCTTTAAAAAAAATAACCAAACTTGGTTTAGGAGGTAAACAAGGTAGTGGCAAACAAATGGTTAGCTGGGTACACACTAAAGATTTTGTTGCAATAACTAATTACGCCATAGAAAACCAAGCTATTACTGGTCCAATAGTTGTTGCCGCACCAGATGCAATATCTAACACAAAACTTATGAGTACTATTAGGCAAACATTAAACGTACCTTTTGGCTTACCTGCTTTTTCATGGATGTTAAAAATTGGCGGATTTATAATTGGCACAGAACCTAGCCTAATTTTAAATAGTATGAAAGTTTACCCAGAAAAGTTAGAGAAGAATGGCTATGAGTTTAGATTTGATACGTTAAAATCTGCCCTAAAAGATATTTTAAAATAAACTTACTTTTTAGCAGTATTTTTTTCTTTTACAGCATCATAACCACCTTCTAAATTTATAGCGTTATAACCTAACTCTGTTAATTTAGCTGCTGCTTTAGCGCTTCTTCCTCCACTTTTACAGTAAACGTAAATAGTTTTTGTTTTTGGTATACTATCAAAATAACTTACAAAAGAATCGTTAAGTACATTTACATTTTTAGAATTTTCTAAATGACCCAAACCGTACTCTTCAGAAGTACGTACATCTACTAACAAAGCATTTTTAATATCATTCTGTGAAAATTCTGTGATATGTTTTGACTTACTTTGTGAACAAGCCGTAATTACCAATGCAAAAAAAAGTACGCTAAAAAAAGATTTCATAAAAAAGATTGTTTTGGTCAAAATTAAACATTTTAATTAAAATCCCCTACATTTGAAAAATCAACAAGAACTAATGCACCACCTTAATCCTAACACTTGGGTAGATAACTACGCAGATTATTTATTTAATTATGCAGTAGCTAGAGTAAGCGATTCTGAAATTGCTAAAGACCTAGTACAAGAAACTTTTTTTGCAGGTCTAAAATCTGCAAAAAATTACAAAGGTGATGCTGCAGAACGCACTTGGCTTATTGCCATTTTAAAACGAAAAGTGATAGACCACTACCGTAAAATAAACTCTAACAAAGGTAAAGCAGAGGTTAGAATGTCTTACAACTCTAACATAGACTCAGACGGAGACTGGTTAGAAGAACAAGTAGCAGACCCCTTTAGTAAGCTAGAGAATAGTGACTTAGAAAATGAAGAATTAGGTCTTGCAATTCAAGAATGTATTGCTAAATTGCCTAAAAAACAAGCGTTGGTTTTTAAAATGAAAACAATACAAGGAATAAGTACAGAAGATATTTGTAATGACCTTGGCATTAATGCGTCTAACCTATGGGTAATAATCCATAGAGCCAGAACAACTTTAATGGGATGCTTAAATACTAATTGGTTTTAATTATGATTTCTTGCGAAAAAGCAGCTAAAATCTGCAACAAAATACAATACAAAGAAGCTTCTTTTTTAGAAAAGATTAGCCTTAAGTTTCATTTATTAATTTGCAAAACTTGTCCACAGTTCTCTAAAAGAAATACAGAGTTCACATCACTTTGTGAAAAAGCTCACTTGCAATCTTTAACAGAACAAGAAAAGATTAAGATGAAGCAAAAACTACAAGAAGAAGTTACCAAGTAAATAATTTATAGCGTAAATTACAACATACCAAAATATAGGAAAAGCTTCTACCCAAAAAGAAGCAAAATACTTTCCTTGTTTTCCTTGTGTATACAAAACTAAAAAGCCAAAACTTAGAAAAAGAATTCCTTTTGCTATTAGATCTAAAGGAGTAATTGTATTTTTTAGGTAAGTTGTAAAAAAGAAAATTAATACAACAATACCACTAGCTAATTTTGTGTGAATAATACCAAACCTTTGAGGTATTGTTTTTAACGAAGGAGAATCATAAGCTAAATCTCTAATTTCAAAAGGCATCAGTAAAATTAATACAATTAAAAAACGCTGAAAAGTCTCTATCCAAACATCTGTTGTAACACTCATATTAGCAGACAAAACTGGTAACAAAACAGTAACACCAGCCCACACAATGGCTACCATAAATATTTTTAAAGCACCAAAACTTCTTAAGTTTTTAGCTTTGGGTAAAACAGGTAACGCATATAAACCTGTAAATAAACCTAAAGCTCCAATACAGAACCAAACATCTTTATGTAAAAAGAAAGCAAAATAAACAGCACAACCCATTGCCAAGAAACTTAGCACTTGTATGTTTTTAAAATATCTGTTTGCTACTAAAATATACTTCTCTGCCTCTACTCCGTACTTAATAAAGTTGTAACAGGCAATTGTACTAAAAAAACAGAAATAAGCTAAATTCTGATTAATATTAATATTTAAAAGTACTGCTGTAATCTCTAAAAGGCAAAACACAGATACAGCCACATGAATGCTTGCATCTAGATAAAAATTAAAAATTTGTTTTGCTAATTTCATTATACAAATGTAAGTAAAGTGTTCATAACATTAATTAATCGTTAAAAACTTTAAGTGAAGTACTGTAAAATTTATCAATTATAAAAAAATTAATCATTAATTTTGCGCATCTTTTTATAAAAACACTCTAGAATATGAGAACAGATTTGTTTGCCTCAAGACACATTGGTATAAATGAAAAAAATTACCAACAGATGTTTAAAACCGTTGGAGTTGAAAATTTAGATCAGCTTATATACGAAACTATCCCAGATGATATTAAGTTAAAAAAGAACTTAAATTTACCTGAAGCTTTAAGTGAAAACGAATATCTAGAGCACTTACAGGAATTAGCTGATAAAAATAAGGTTTTTAAATCTTATATTGGTTTAGGATATAATGAAGGGCTTTTACCTTCTCCTATCAAAAGAAATATTCTAGAAAATCCAGGTTGGTATACTGCCTACACACCATACCAAGCAGAGATTGCTCAAGGTCGTTTAGAGGCTTTGTTAAATTTTCAGACAATGATTTGCGATTTAACAGGTATGGAGCTTGCAAACGCATCTTTATTGGATGAAAGTACTGCTGCTGCAGAAGCAATGGCAATGCTTTTTGATGTACGTAGCAGACCTCAAAAAAAAGAAAATATAGTTAAGTTTTTTGTTTCTGAAGAAATACTACCACAAACATTATCATTATTACAAACACGAGCTACACCAATAGGTATAGAACTTGTTATTGGTAATCATGAAGATTTTAACTTTGGAGCAGATTTCTTTGGTGCTTTATTGCAGTACCCTGGTAAATTTGGACAAGTAAATGACTATGCTAGCTTTGTAGAAAACTGTAATAACAATAATATAAAAGTTGCTGTAGCTGCAGACATATTAAGTTTAGTAAAACTTAAAGCTCCTGCAGAATTTGGAGTAGATGTTGTTGTTGGTACTACTCAACGTTTTGGTATTCCGTTAGGATATGGTGGACCTCACGCTGCCTTTTTTGCTACAAAAGAAGCTTACAAAAGAAACATTCCTGGCAGAATTATAGGTGTAACTAAAGATACAGACGGCAAACCTGCTCTACGTATGGCGTTACAAACTAGAGAGCAACATATAAAAAGAGATAAAGCAACGTCTAACATTTGTACGGCTCAAGTATTATTGGCTGTTATGGCTGGTATGTATGCTGTATACCACGGTCCAAAAGGCTTAGAGTATATTGCTAATAAAGTACATAACATTGCTATAAATACTGCTACAGCAATAGAGAAATTAGGTTTTAAACAACTTAACTCTGCTTTTTTTGACACTATTAAGGTAGAAGTAAAAGATGCAAGTGCCTTAAAAGCAATTGCAGTAAGCAAAAAAATAAACTTTAATTATATAGATGATACTACAGTGTCTATCTCTATAAACGAAGCAACATCTAAAAAAGATTTTGCTACAATAGTGGCTTGTTTTTCTGAGCTTAATAAGGTAGAAAATACAGCTTCATTTACAGAAGATGTACAAACTGTTATTCCTGCTAATTTACAACGTAACACTCCATTTTTAGAAAATGAAGTTTTTAATTCTTATCACTCAGAAACAGAATTAATGCGTTACATAAAAAAATTAGAGCGCAAAGATTTATCATTAAACCACTCTATGATTTCTTTAGGTTCTTGTACAATGAAATTAAATGCGGCATCAGAAATGCTTCCTTTAAGTTCTGCACAATGGGGTAATATTCACCCATTTGCTCCAATTGATCAAGCAGAAGGATATCAAATTTTATTAAAAAGATTAGAAGATCATTTAAGTGAAATTACAGGTTTTGCAGCAACATCTTTACAACCAAATTCTGGTGCACAAGGAGAATATGCTGGTTTAATGGTAATTAGGGCTTACCACGAGTCTAGAAACGAAGCGCACAGAAATATTTGTTTAATTCCTGCTTCTGCCCACGGTACAAACCCAGCTTCTGCAGTTATGGCAGGTATGAAAGTGGTTGTTACTAAGACAGACGATTACGGAAATATAGATGTTACAGATTTAAGAGAAAAAGCCGAATTACATAAAGACAATTTAGCTGCATTAATGGTTACTTACCCATCTACGCACGGTGTTTTTGAGTCTTCAATTAAAGAAGTTACACAACTAATACATGATAATGGCGGACAAGTTTATATGGATGGTGCTAATATGAATGCACAGGTTGGTTTAACCAACCCTGGTAATATTGGCGCAGATGTTTGTCACCTTAACTTACACAAAACTTTTGCCATACCTCACGGTGGTGGTGGTCCTGGTGTTGGTCCTATTTGTGTTGCTCCACAATTGGTTCCGTTTTTACCTGGTAACCCTGTAATAAAAACAGGAGGAGAAAAAGCTATAACTGCTATATCTTCTGCTCCTTGGGGTAGTTCTTTAGTTTGCTTAATATCTTACGGTTATATTGTTATGTTAGGAGAGGCTGGTTTAAAACAATCTACTTCTATCGCAATTTTAAATGCCAACTATATTAAAGAAAGATTAAACGGTAAGTTTGATGTTTTATATACTGGAGAAAAAGGAAGAGCTGCACACGAAATGATTATTGATTGCAGACCTTTTAAACAAAACGGAATAGAAGTTACTGATATTGCTAAGCGTTTAATGGACTACGGTTTTCACGCGCCAACAGTATCTTTCCCAGTTGCTGGTACATTAATGATAGAGCCCACTGAGAGTGAAAGTTTGGTTGAGCTAGACCGTTTTTGTGACACTATGTTATCTATTAGAGCTGAAATTGATGAAGCTACTTTAGACAATCCTAATAATGTTTTAAAGAACTCTCCGCACACTTTAGAAATGATAACTAATGACGTTTGGGACTTTCCTTATAGCAGACAAAAAGCTGCATTTCCTTTAGAGCATATTGCAGATAATAAATTTTGGCCTAGAGTAAGACGTGTTGATGAAGCGTATGGAGACCGTAATTTAATATGTACTTGCGCTCCTATTGAAGCTTATATGGAAGCATAAAAACACAGTAAAAACAATACTTTACAACCGCTTAGATCTCTCTAAGCGGTTTTTTTTATATCATTTTTTTTACTTGAACATCATACAATTTATTATGCACGCATAGTTTATTTAAAGTGTTTTTTGTAACTTCATCCTGTTAAATTAAAAACTAATTATGCATATCGGAATTACAGGAACAGGTAGTTACATACCATCCATAACTACCTTAAATACTGACTTTATTAATCATACTTTTTTAAATACAGATGGGTCTCCCATTCCAAATTCAAATGAGGTTATTATTGAAAAGTTTAAAAAAATAACTGGAATTGCAGAAAGGAGATACGCAAAAAAAGAATTCAACACATCAGACATTGCTTATTTAGCTGCAGAAAGAGCTATTGAAGATGCCAAAATAGATAAGGAAAGCATAGATTATATTATTGTTGCTCACAATTTTGGAGATGTTAGCCACGGACAAACACAGTCTGACACGCTACCAAGTTTAGCAACAAAAGTTAAACACTTGCTACAAATTAAAAACCCTAAATGTGTTGCTTTTGACATTTTATTTGGTTGTCCTGGTTGGATACAAGGAATGATACAGGCATATGCTTTTATAAAATCTGGCATGGCTAATAGATGTTTAGTTATAGGAGCAGAAACTTTATCTAGGGTTATAGATCCTTATGATAGAGACTCTATGATATATTCTGATGGCGCTGGAGCAACAATAATAGAAAATACAGAAAATGCAGGTGATATTTTAGCTCACAACGTGGCAACTTACGCCCATAATGAAGCTAATTACCTATTCTTTGGAGAATCTTACAACAAAGAAGAAAACAACAATACAAAGTATATTAAAATGCATGGTCGTAAGATATACGAGTTTGCAGTTACACACGTACCACAAGCAATGAAAGATTGCTTAGACAAAAGTGATGTAGACATTGATGATGTAAAGAAAATTTTTATACATCAAGCTAATGAAAAAATGGATGAGGCTATTATACAAAGGTTTTACAAATTGTATAATAAGACAATGCCAAAAGACATTATGCCTATGAACATTTATAAACTTGGTAATAGCTCTGTAGCCACTGTACCTACTCTATTTGATTTAGTAAAAAGAGGAAAATTAGAAAATCACGCTGTAAAAAAAGGAGATGTTGTTATATTTGCGAGTGTTGGCGCTGGTATGAACATCAATGCCATAGTTTACAGATATTAAAAATGTACGAAAAAACATATCCTAGCAAACGTTTTAAACACACGCTAGAGTTTCTTAACAAGCACATTAACACTAATGAGAGCATTTTAGATTTAGGTGTAAGCAACCCTTTATCCAAGCTAATGACGACACAAGGTTTTAATGTAATAAATACTAATGGAGAAGATTTAGATTCAGATTTTTCATCGGTATTAAACAATAATACAGAAGTAGTTACTGCCTTTGAAATTTTTGAACATTTATTAGCTCCTTTAAATATTTTAAAAGAAATAAAGAGCGATAAATTAGTTACAAGCATTCCGCTTAACTTATGGTTTTCTCCTGCTTACAGAAGCAAAACTGACAAGTGGGATAGACATTACCATGAATTTGAAGATTGGCAATTTGATTGGCTATTAGAAAAAGCTGGTTGGGAAATAAAAGATACTGCTAAGTGGACAAACCCTATTAAAAAAATTGGCATAAGACCAATTCTACGTAGTTTTACTCCTAGATATTATATTGTTTATGCAGAAAGAAAAAAATAATATCTTTTTATCTTTTTAGTATGAAGTATTACATTATAATTCCCGCTCACAATGAAGAAGCTTTTATAAAAAAGACTTTAGACTCTATACTTCATCAAACAAAAAAACCAAAACAGGTAATTATTGTCAATGATAATTCTACAGATGCCACTGCTACTATTTTAGATTCATACGCAGAAAAACAAGCCATCTTTAAAATAGTAAATACAACATCTTCTACCAAACATATGCCTGGTAGTAAAGTTGTAAATGCGTTTAATAAAGGTTTAGCTGTTGCAGATAATGACTATGATTTTATAGTAAAATTAGATGCCGACATCATTTTACCAGAAAATTATTTCGAAAAAATTATTTCTATTTTTAAATCTGATGAAAAAATTGGTATAGCTGGCGGTTTTGCTTACGAACAAGACAAATTTGGCAATTGGAAATTAAACCACCCAATGAATAAAGACCACGTTCGTGGAGCATTTAAAGCCTACCGTAAGTCTTGCTTTTCTAAAATAGAAGGTTTACGTAGTGCTATGGGTTGGGATACAGTAGATGAACTATTAGCACAATACCACAATTTTACAATTTTTACAGACAATAGTTTAAAAGTAAAACACCTTAGACCTACAGGAAATGCATATAATAAACAAGCTAAACTACTACAAGGACAAGCAATGTACCGTATGCGATATGGCTTTACAATAAGTTGTATTGCATCTTTAAAAATGGCCTTAAAGCAAAATAAAATAGCCGTATTTTTTGATAACTTAACTGGTTACAAAAACGCTAAAAAAGAAAAATTGCCCTTTTTGGTTACACCAAAAGAAGGCAATTTTATTCGTGAACTTCGTTGGAAGAATATTAAAAGTAAATTGTTTTAGTTTTTTAAAACAGCTTCAATAGGTTGACCAGTAGTTCCGTTTGGTGCAGCCATTCCTAATAACGAAGAAATTGTTGGTGCAATATCTGGTATCTCTGTTAAATTAACTGTACTTCCTTTTTTAATTCCTTTTCCAAAAAACAATAGAGGAGCGTGAGTATCATAAACCCTAGGTGATCCGTGTGTAGACCCTGTTCTAGAGTAACTTATATAACCTGGTTTTAACACCACTATTACATCACCAGAACGCTTTTGGTTGTATCCATTTTGCACAACATAAGGTATTCCTTTAGTATAGTTATTTTGCCACATTTGGTATGCTGTATATGTTTTATCTACATCTGCAAACGTAAGTAATTCCTGTGCAAATGCTTCTTGTACTTTTTGCAGTTCTAAATCTAAATTAGCAATTACTTTATGATCTAAAAATATTTGATTATTAGATACATTTTTAATTAAATCTCCTGAACCAAATTTAAATTTAGCCCATTCATTTAACTTAGTAGACATATCTTTATAATTTACATAACCACCAGGTATTTTACTATCTTTTAAATATGTAGGAACCTGTATTGCTGCGTGGTCTGCACTTAAAAACACTGTATACTCGCCATTACCAACTTCTTTATCTAATTCCTTAAATAACCTTTCTAAGTCTTTATCTAATCTAATGTAAGTATCTTCAATCTCTTTAGAATTTACTCCAAATTGATGCCCTACATAATCTGTAGATGAAAAACTAACAGCTAAAAAATCTGTAATTTCATCTTTACCTAAATTTTCTCCTTTTAAAGCTGCAATTGCAAAATCTGCTGTTAAGCTATTTCCGTATGGAGTTGCTTTTATAATGTCAAAACCTCTATTTTGCTCCCAAATAGCTGGTAAATTATGAGGAAATGATGTGCTTGTTTCTCCTTTAAACTTTCCTTCGTAATTGTTTTCATCAGAACCACTCTCTATATAAGTACTAATATCCTTTAAAGTAGTCCAAGATTTTTTATATTTTTCAGCAGCATCAGAATCATTAAAAGCAGTAACCCAACTTGGCAAACTGTTCATATAATACGTGCTCGTTATAAAATTAGCCTCATCTTTGCCCATAAACCAATATGCAGCATTAGCTGCGTGA